>JBCDJM010000297.1:0-9678 GCA_038747755.1 Cyanobacteria bacterium P01_H01_bin.35 | reverse complement strand
TCCTAAATGATTTATGAAAAGTAGCCATACATGAAAATTTTGGGAAAATCAAAGGTTTGACGATGTGTAACCAGCTCAAACAAACAGTCTCTTAGAGTATACCATTTCTAGCTTTTCACGAATGAAATAGGATTGCTATATTTTTGTAATTAATAAGTACCTGGACATAATTAATTTAATATTTGAATAAGGTAGAAAATAGGAATCAGGTAATCATAATTATCACTAATTCAGAAATACTTGAATAAAGAAAAAAGGGAAATTTTATGGGCATTCAAACCACATCCAATTGTAGTAAACACTAACAGTTACTTTGTAAGCATTCAGTCTTCAGATATCAGCTTTATTTCCTTTAAGAAAGGAAATAAAAATTTAGAGATTTCATATAATTAAAAGCATGGGTAAGAATCCATCATTTAACCTTAATATTCTATCGAATCACATCATTTATTAAAAAGCTGTTTCGCAGCATGACCTAGGAAGAGCTGACTGCTAATAGCTGTTTGTGCAGCATTCCGCAGGAAATGCTTAGGTTACCTTGGGATATTAAACTTATCAGGCAAAATATAAATAATTTTATCTACTTAGTTACTAATATTTTATTCTAGTTTGGCAAAAGCTAGACAAAATTAAAAATATTCAGAAATAAATTTACATTTTACATCAGGCAAAAGCTTTTAACCAATCTAAATCATCCATACTAAAAAATCAAGTTCTTATTTAGCAAAGTATAATCTTTTAATATATAGCCATCTTATTTCAATTGTGAGAAGATTGTATTTTTCAGGAAATAGGCAATAGGGAAGAAAGACTAGACTTTTTAGGAATAGTCAAATTCCCACTTCTAATTCTTGACTACTATATAATAGTTGTCACTCTTGATGAGATACAGTATTTTTTTCTCCTACTTCCCTACTTCCTATGGATGTTACCGAAATATTGTGGTTTAAAGCCTCCCCTTGGATAGGGAATAATAAATAAAAATTTTCCTGTTCGTCAATCCTCTTCTTTTCAAGGAGAGGTAATTCCCGCATTCGCGCATTCTAAATTATTGAAATGGAACATCCCCACCTACTCCCTAAAATTTAAAATTTCTATATCTCACCAATTTCAGCAACTCTATGTTATACATCTTGTAGTGGCAAATTTTGTATCAAAATTACATTTTGGAGCAAGATCATGGAAACTTTTCAGAAAATAATATCTGTACTAGCTTTTTTATCCATAGGATTTTCTCTCGCAGAAGTCTACTTAACAATGAACCCAATCTGGAAACGAAAACATGAGCGTGTAGTAGCAGAAAGTCAATCTGTTACTGGCAATCTACTTTCTTTGACTATTGGAACTATTTTTGCATTTAACTCTCTTTTCACTGGAGAATATGTAAGTTTTATAGACAACATATTATTTAATGGTTTGGCATTTTTCTATATTCTTGTAGGAATGTCATTATGGGTACCAGGAGAAAGAAAAAAAGGCTTCTGGACTTTAATCAAAGAAACCCTTAATTTTGAAAGAAAAGAAGCTGGAGATTTAGCTAAGTCATTTTTAAAACCTTCGGGAGCTAAAAAAATTATCAATATTTTAACTCAGGTAGCTATGATTGATGAAGTAATTGACCCCAGAGAAAAAGAATTTATCCAATCATTTGCTGACCATTGGGGTATTAATTTTTCCTGGGATAATTTAACGACAAATAGAACGGCAGATGCTTCTGTAAATTTGATAAATTTACGCCAGGATGTCACTGATTATTTAGCAACTTCTCCACCACAGAAACAAGTATCAGAATTAAAAGATATTATCGATGCTCTGGTGAATATTGATGAAGAAGTTTCCGATAAAGAAAGGCTAATTATGGGAGAATTAGATGGCTTACTTTCTGAATATATTAGTCAACAATCAAATGCTGCTAGATATCATGTAATAGTAGCGCCACAAAACGAACGACAGATTCAAATAGTAACTACTTCACTACCAGAATTAATAAGATATGAAGTAGGAGAAGGATTTGCTTATAATAGCGGTCCTTTTTATTCAAAAGAATATGCCGATATAATCTCTGATGGTTATCGCAGTCTCAATCTTTTCAGCATCGTGACTTTAACTCTTCCTAATCAAATAAATTCTATAGTTTCTCAATCAAATGATGAAGTATCCGATAATTAATCATAATTGGGGTTGGTGAATGATTCTATGATTTTTATTAGTCAGTATAGTAATCCTATTTGATTTGTGGATAAAAATCTTACTGCTTTTAAGGAACAGTGAACAGGTAATATTTTCATTTTTTTGACCTACTTTTTGTTTTGTTGCAACATAAGCACGGATTACTATAGTTAAAACAGATTTTTTTCTTACCTAATAGTTAATAATTAGACAATTCAGCTTTAAAGCCTCATTAAGGGGATAAAATCAAAAAAATCCCTTAAGCGTCTTACCCCTTCTTAACAGATTAAGGGGATAATAAATAAAAATTTTCCTGTTTGTCAATCCTCTTCTTTTTAAAGGAGAGGTAATTATAAATTATAAATTATAAATTATAAATTCTTGAAAGGATTTGTGAAACAAAACTCTAGGAGTTTGATTTGCAAATCCCTAAAATAAAATATAGCAATCTGCCCATAGGTTGCGGGTAATTAAAAAGTAAATAAAAAAGTTTAAACTCCCACCAGTTAAGTGCTCCCTAAAAAGCAGTAATATTTTTGCCACGAATATATTAGAGGATTGCTATAGAAAAAATATATTTTTTGTTTACTAACTAAATCAAAACAAGTTTATTGTTATAAATCCTTTAATCTCTGAAATTAAGAAAAAAAATACATTATATATCCTTAAAAAATAATGGTAATTGGGGAGCAACAGATACTTTATTTGGTTTGGCTAAAATTCTAGAATCACGGAAAATAAAGCCTGGTAATTGAGTAGTTTTAGCTATTAGGTCTAGTGCTTTTTATTGGGCAGCAACTGTGATTAAATATTAAACTGTAATAATTAGTTAAATTATGAAATTTTCTAAAAATGTCAAATAAAACTTATGCAATTATCGGCACTGGTGCTGTTGGTGGATTATACGGTGCAAAACTACAAAAAGCAGGTCATAAAGTTAGTTTTTTACTGCGTAGCGACTACCAACAAGTTCTGGAAAAAGGTTTAATTATTGAATCAGTTGATGGAGATTTTAGTCTGCCAGAAGTAGATGCTTATAACGATGTAAAAAAAATGCCAAGTTGTGATGTGGTTGTTGTGGCATTGAAGGCAATTAAAAATCATCTTTTGCCAGAATTATTACCACCATTAGTCAATAAAAATACTGTAGTTTTGCTCTTGCAAAATGGCATAAATATCGAACCAGAAATTTCCAAGATTATAGGAAGTAATACTCTAATAGGTGGGTTATGTTTTGTTTGTTCTAATAAAGTAGGAGTAGGTAAAATTCGCCATATCGACTATGGTCTTATTACTATTGGGGAATATTTGCCTAATTATAAAGCAGCAGGAATTACAGAAAAAATTCGTGAAATTGCCAAAGATTTTGAACAGGCAAATATTCCTATTGAGTTGAGTGAAGATTTACTTTTAGCTAGGTGGAAAAAATTAGTTTGGAATATTCCTTATAATGGTCTTTCTGTGGTATTAGATGCTAGAACAGATGAAATTATGGCTAATACAGATACGCGGTTTTTAGCAGAACAATTAATGTGGGAAGTCTCAGCAGGAGCCAAGAGTTGCGGGCGAATAATAGATGACGGCTTGATCAAAAAAATGCTCGACTATACAGAACAAATGAAACCATATTTAACCAGTATGAAACTAGATTATGAAGGGAAAAAAACTTTAGAAGTTGAAGCAATTGTTGGTAATCCTTTACGAATGGTAAAAGAGGCGGGAGTTGATTTACCAATGATTTCTATGCTTTATCGACAGTTGAAATTTTTAGATTCTAGGAATCGGTCGGATAGTAAGTTTTTGCACATTTAAAAAAAATCAAAATTTATTTATTTTAGGGAGTAGTAATTGAGTCAACGAAACCAGGAATAAAAAAAGAAGAAAAAGAAGAAAAAGAAGAAAAAAAAGAAAAAAAAGAGCGTAAAGATATAAATCAATACGGTTCAGAACGGGCTAACAATCATAAGATATCGATCTATAGACTCATGTACTTTCCTTCTTTATTCGGTAGTCCTGCATAGTAATGGTGAAGATATTTGTAGTTTTTCCCCACACTTCCCACACTTCCCACACTTCCCACTCTCCCCACACTCCCCACCCTTCCCACACTCCGTCTACCATTACTATGCACCACCACCCTTTATTCTTCCTTCTTTATTCTTCCTTCTTGCTTCTTGCTTCTTTGATAGACTCATGTACTTTCCTTCTTTATTCTTCCTTTTTATCGACATTTAAAATTTTTAGATGTTAGGAATCAGCAAGATAGTAAATTTTTCCACCTTTAAAAAAAGTCAAAATTCATTTGTTTTAGGGAGTAGTAATTGAGTCAACGAAACCAGGAATCAAAAAAGAGGGAAAAGATATAAATCAATCGGGTTCAGATCGGACTAACAATCATAAGGTATCGATACTATAGACTCATGTACTTTCCTTATTCCTTCTTCCTTCTTTCTTCTTTCTTCTTCCTTCTTTTAAGCGATCGCTAGACGGCAAACACAACACTTAACTTACGGTTTGCCACAATGACAGTAATTGCTTCTTAGCCCTAAATTTAGAAAGGGAAAAGAGACAAAAGTATATAAATAAAGTGCCTCAAACTATCACATTCCATGATGTTCGGTAAATACGCCTTCATGGAATCCTCTAACTAACGACAGTATAGATATAAGTAACTTAATCTTAAGACTGTATTTAAACTGGACTTACCTTAAACTCAAACTAAAACTATTGAGCTTAAATATTAGTCCTTAAGTCAATCAAAACAATAAAGTTGACGTTGACAAATAAGCAAGAATTTTGTATTTAATGGAGTAAAAACACTGTTATGGCAAAAGTAGTCGGAATTGACTTGGGTACAACAAACTCCTGCGTTGCTGTTATGGAAGGTGGTAAACCTACAGTTATAGCTAACGCGGAAGGCTTCCGTACAACTCCCTCTGTAGTAGCTTATGGCAAAAAAGGAGAACAACTGGTGGGTCAAATCGCCAAGCGTCAAGCTGTGATGAACACCCAAAATACCTTCTACTCAGTAAAGCGGTTCATCGGGCGTAGATTTGATGAAGTAACCCACGAAACCACCGAAGTTTCCTATAAAGTTCTCAATATTAATGGTAATGTTAAATTAGATTGCCAAGCTTTAGAAAAACAATTTGCCTCTGAAGAAATTTCAGCCCAAGTTCTGCGTAAACTGGTTGATGATGCTAGTAAGTATCTTGGCGAACAAGTAACGCAAGCAGTAATTACCGTACCTGCTTACTTTAATGATTCCCAAAGACAAGCAACTAAAGATGCTGGTAAAATTGCTGGTGTGGAAGTGCTGCGGATTATCAACGAACCAACTGCAGCTTCTCTAGCTTATGGTTTAGATAAAAAGAGTAACGAAACTATTTTAGTATTTGACCTTGGTGGTGGTACATTCGACGTTTCCATCCTAGAAGTAGGTGACGGTGTATTTGAAGTATTAGCTACTTCTGGTGATACCCACCTTGGAGGTGACGACTTTGATAAGCAAATCGTTGATTATCTAGCTAGTGAATTCCAGAAAGCAGAAGGTATCGACCTCCGTAAAGATAAACAAGCTCTACAACGTTTAACAGAAGCAGCAGAAAAAGCTAAGATTGAACTTTCTAGTGTTACTCAAGCAGAAATTAACCTACCATTTATTACTGCTACCCAAGATGGACCTAAGCACTTAGATTTAACTCTTACCAGAGCTGAGTTTGAAGGTTTATGTTCAGACCTCATAGATCGCTGTCGGATTCCTGTAGAAAATGCTATCCGGGATGCCAAATTAGATAAAAAAGCTATTGACGAAGTAGTATTAGTTGGTGGTTCGACTCGAATTCCAGCAGTTCAAGAAGTTGTTAAGAAAGTTCTAGGAAAAGATCCTAATCAAAGTGTTAACCCTGATGAAGTGGTAGCTGTTGGTGCTGCTATCCAAGCTGGTGTATTAGCAGGTGAAGTTAAAGATATTCTCTTGTTAGACGTTACTCCTCTATCTCTGGGTGTAGAAACTCTGGGTGGGGTAATGACTAAAATTATTCCGCGCAACACTACTATTCCTACGAAGAAATCAGAAGTATTCTCAACTGCTGTAGATGGTCAGACAAATGTAGAAATTCATGTACTGCAAGGTGAGCGTGAAATGTCTACTGATAACAAGAGTTTGGGAACTTTCCGCTTAGATGGTATCCCTGCAGCACCTCGTGGCGTACCTCAAATTGAAGTTACTTTTGATATTGATGCTAATGGTATTCTGAATGTAACTGCTAAAGATAAAGGTACTGGTAAGGAACAGTCTATTAGTATCACAGGTGCTTCTACTCTACCAGATACAGAAGTTGACCGGATGGTTAAAGAAGCAGAAGCAAATGCTGCTGCAGACAAAGATCGTCGTGAGAAAATTGACCGCAAGAACCAAGCTGACTCTTTAGCATATCAAGCTGAGAAGCAAATTCAAGAATTGGGAGATAAAGTTCCTGAAGCTGACAAAACTAAGATTGAAGGTTTGATCAAAGACTTGCGGGATGCTGTTGCTCAAGAAGACGATGAAAAGATTACTTCTCTGACTACTGAGTTACAACAAGCTCTCTACACTGTTAGCAGCAATATGTATCAACAAGGGGATGGGGCACCTACTGATGGTGCTGCACCCAATGGTGATCCTGCTGCTTCCTCCTCAAGTGCTGGAGGTGGAGATGATGTAATTGATGCTGATTTTACTGAAGCAAAGTAAATAATGGATAATGGATAATTGATAATTGATAATTAATCCATTCGTTCCATTAATGAAAATTCTCTTCCCCTAATCTGTAGGGACGTTTTGCTGCGCAACATGAAACGCATTTTTGTTATGCAACGTCCCTACTATCTCTTTTCTAAAAAAATATCATGTCCGGATAAGAGCGTGATAAAAAAAACTTTCTCTTTCTTTTCCTGTTCTTCTTTCTTCCCTCCTGACTCCTGACTCCTGACTCCTCCATGATTATTTATTTATAACTGTTCAACCGGACATAATATAATATCAAATCCGGTAGTATTGGTATAATTCTTGCCCCGTAGGGGTTTGGTCTCCAAACCCTCCACAAACTAGGAATTTTCACTCTTTTCTGATGGTAGAATTATATAACTTCCGTTGCCCAGCGGATTTGATATAACAGTCGCAGCAAAGGTTAAAATATTTAGGATTTACGCATTGTTGTACCCGGTTTCTAGGATAAATCGCTGTTTTGAAAAATAGACGTATACAAGAAACCGGGTTTGGGGGGTTTGCATAGCTTTAGTCCTGACATTTATAAATCCTGAAGCTCTTTGATAGTTTAGTGTTCCCTGTTCCCTGTTCCCTGTTCCCTAGCGCGTAACTGATAACTGATGGCAAAACCTTCTCCTACTACTCCAGGTAATCAACCTCAAACAGCTAAGGTTAGAGAATTGCGTAAACTTAGCGACTTACTTGATAATGCTATTCGTGTTCCTGGTACATCATTAGGTATTGGTCTTGATCCAGTGCTAGGGTTAATTCCCGGTGGTGGCGATATTTTGGGAGGGCTAATTTCTGTTTATATAGTGTTCTCTGCAGCAACTATGGGATTACCGAAAGAAACTTTAACACGAATGGCTTCTAATATAGTATTTGACTCCCTCGCTGGTATTGTACCTGTTTTTGGGGATTTGTTTGATGTTGCATGGAAAGCAAATTCTAAAAATATGGATTTGTTAGAGAGTCATTTAGAATCTCCTCAAGTTAGTAAAAGTGCCGATCGCTGGTTTATTTTTTTACTTTTAGGTGGCTTAATTGTATTTGTAATTGCTATTGCTGCTTTGGGTGTTTTTATTATTAGTTTATTGGTCAATATAATACAGTTTATTGTACCAGGTTAGGTCGATAGAAATGGCTATAAAAATTGCACTTTTTAATCATAAGGGTGGTGTGAGTAAAACAACCACAACATTTAATTTGGGTTGGATGTTAGCATCTAAGGGAAAAAAAGTAATTCTGGTAGATACAGACCCTCAATGCAATTTAACAGGTATGGTATTGGGGTTTTCTCGTAAACCAGAATTAGAAGAAATTTACAGTGAAAAACAAGATATTAAATCTGCTTTAGCACCTGCGTTTGAGTCTCAACCCAGATTAGTACAGGGAGTTGAATGTATTAAAAATGAACAACAAGATGGTTTATTTCTTTTACCAGGTCATGTGGGATTAGCTGAATATGAAGTAACTCTAGGAATAGCTCAAGAATTAAGTGGTTCGATTCAAACTCTGCAAAACCTTCCCGGTTCAATTTCCTATCTATTTGAAAAGACAGCAGAAAAATTTTCTGCCGACTATATTTTAATTGATATGAGTCCTAGCTTAAGTTCAATAAACCAGAACTTACTTATGACTAGCAATTTTTTTATTTTGCCTACTGTTCCTGACTTTTTTTCTATAATGGCAATTGATTCACTAGCTAGAATAATACCAAGATGGCATATTTGGGCAAAAAAAGCTAGTGAATTAAAAGTTTTGAAAGACGCTACTTATCCTTTTCCGAAAGTAACACCTCTTTTTCTAGGAACAATTATCCAAAACTATCGAATCAGATATCAAAAACCTTCTGCTAGTTTCAAAAAATGGATAAATCAAATTGAAGAAGCTGTTTCAAATATTTTAGTTCCTTCATTGAGACAACAAAATATGTTATTGCCAAATAACGTTTATTCTTCTCAAGATATGAATGACTATTGTTTGATAAAAATGTCATATTTTAACAGTCTTATTGCTATATCTCAGAATTGCCAAACACCTGTATTTGCATTGACAGAAGACCAAATTAAACAAGAAGGTAAACAGTATGGAAAAGTTTTAGAAAGTACCTTAAAAGCACAAAATCCTTTTAAAGATTCTTTTTCAAAGCTAGCCGATAAAATCATTAATTTAACCTCAAATGCAGTCTGCGATTGACCAATTCCACATTAATATTAATCGTGTTAGAGATTTGATAGCTATTCATAATTCTGTTAGAGCTAAATCTACCCCTGCTCTCGACCTTTCAGATATTTTGAGGGCTGCCCTAGTTCTAACCGTAAGTGCTTTAGACTATTATATACATGAAGTTGTCAGACTAGGAATGCTAGAAATACATCAAGGTTTGCGTACTGAACCTCCTGCATTTTCTCGTTTTCAAATTTCTTTAGGTACTTCAAAAGATGGGTTAAAAAATCCTCCTGACTTTGCATCTTATTTAGAAGATGAAATTAGACAGCGACATAGTTATAAAAGCTTTCAAGAACCCGATCGTATAGCAGAAGCAATTAGGCTAATTTCAGATAAAAAATTGTGGTTAGAAGTTGCAAGTATTATGGGTAGAAAAGATAAGGATATTACAGCTATTTTCAAATGGATAAACCACAGTCGATTTGTACCGGGGGCATAATCGAAGACTTGTATTAGGTTGCAACTTGAGGATGTAGAGCTTTGAAACTAGCCTTTGCCTCCTGACTCCTGACTCCTGACTCCTGACT
>JBCDJM010000296.1:0-9796 GCA_038747755.1 Cyanobacteria bacterium P01_H01_bin.35 | reverse complement strand
GTATAATAAATATTTTTAATATTATTGTATATTTTTCCAGACCAAACTCAACCTTATTATCAATATTGTTTTAACCAAAAATTCTTCAGATACCAACTTGCTTGAAGTAGAAAAAAATTAGTTTAACTTTCGATTTTAAATATAATGTTGAAAATCAAAACTATATTAAGCACCTTAGCAGCAATTACACTTCTCCTACCTATCAATCAACTATCAGTTAGAGCTAACTCCACTTCTTCAAAAAACTCTACCCCAACAAAACAAACAACTGACAGCGAACAACCAAGAAATATATACCAACAGGCCAAAGAAGAACTACCTGAAGACCTTTATACACTGTATCGAATTGTTGACCGCATTGCCAGGGCCAATACACTTGACGAAAAACATTGGCGGATTGTAATTGTTCCAGAGTATAATCTTAATGCCTTTGCTACTAACGTTAACCTTATTACTCTATACAATGGTATTTTGGATCGACTTGTAGGAGATGCTTCTGCTATCGCTTGTCTTGTTGGCCATGAAATTGCACATCATACTGAAAAACACATAGCTTTAACTCCTGTGGAAAAAGCTGCCTTAATCGAAAAAATTGAACAAGAAGCTCAACAAGAAGCTTTGGCAAAAAAACAGAATGCTCAAGCACAGGCAACTGGTATTTCTATTGGACGTAGTGCAGCAAGAATATTTGGCGGAAGAGCAGGAAGGTTTGGTAGTGCTGTATTGGGTAATGTTAGTCGTCAAAGCTCGAAGTCAGCTCAAGAAAAAATAGATAAAATTGTCGCCCAGAAAAAAGAAGAGTTGGAAAAAACTCTTGCTGAAGAAGGCCGTAAAAGAGAATTTGAAGCTGACGAGATGGGATATTTATATTCAGCAAAGGCAGGTTTTGAAGCAGAAGGTTGTTTAAGGATGATGAAAGTTTTAGGGCAAACACCAACTGCTGAATTTGATACTACTCATCCTAATATACCTAAGCGTATTGAAGCTCTGAAAGATTTGATGGTTAAGTTTCCAGCTATATCTCTGGCAGAAGAAAGTAGAGCTATTATTTCTGAAACTGAACCTTTGACTTATGATTTATCTAAAGATGGGAAATCTTTAAGAGTTAATTCTAGTCGTGGTGGCTCCTCTGCAGATGATGTAGAACGCTTATTTGACAATTGACATAACTTTTTGCCTATTAACATTTCCCTACTGGACATAAATAAAGAAGCAAACGGTAGACCTATAGATTATCGAGAACTTAGGGTTCTTGGGTATCATTTTTCTGTTTATAATAATATTTTAAGGATTTATTAAGGATTAAAAAAATACTAATGAGTGCAATTCAGTTTATTCAAGGTATGGATGAAGAGGCTATACCAGAAGTACGTCTAACTCGTTCTCGTAGTGGTAATCAGGGAACAGCTACATTGATTTTTGAGAATCCCAAGGCTTTAGGCCAAGATGTGACTCAAGAAATTACAGGGATGTACATGATTGATGAAGAAGGCCAAATGGTTTCTCGCGAAGTTAAGGCCAGATTTATTAATGGTGAACCTAAATTCCTTGAGGGATTTTATGTTATGAAGTCTCAGGCAGAATGGGATCGTTTTATGCGCTTTATGGAGCGTTATGCTGAAAAGTATGGTTTAGGATTTAACAAGGCAAAATGAATCAGGAAGCACTGAAAAAGTTCTAAGCATGAAGTTAGGAGATACCTAACATTTTTGGCGTTATTTCAACCTTTAGTAATTTATCTTCAACAAGTGTATTAGTTTTAATATTATTAAATCATTGAAAATCATAGCTTGCACTTGTTGAAAGTTTAATAAATAGTTATCAAAACTTTGAGCGATCAGAGTTTAAAATTTATTTAGCAAACTTTATTAAACTCCTGGTTATTTCAGTTATCAGTTATCAGTACTTTCTACTAAAGCTAGGGAGTTGAGACATGATTTTTTGATCGGTAATATCAAGTCTTATTATAGTAGTTTTCATTAACATGGAATGCAGAGATTTTGGTTTAAAGACACAAGTTTTGTCTACTTGCTTTTCCCTATACCCTATTCCCTACTCCCTAAATATGGATAAACAAATTCCTCACCCCACTCCTGAGAATATTTCTTTAAGTTGTGCTGTAATTACGGTTAGTGATACCCGCACTATAGAAACAGATAAAAGTGGTCAACTACTCCAGGAAATGTTGAGAAATGCTGGTCATTCCGTCACAGCATATATAATTCTGAAAGATGAAAAATTGGAAGTTGTTGAACAACTGCAGCATCTATGTCAGATAGAAGTTATAGATGCTGTAATCTTGAATGGTGGTACGGGAGTAGCTCCCAGAGATACTACCTATGATGCCATTGAAAATTTATTAGAAAAAACTTTACCTGGTTTTGGAGAACTATTTCGGTGGTTGAGTTATCAAGAAATTGGTTCCAGAGCGATCGCCTCTCGTGCTGTTGCTGGTACTTATCAAGGTAAATTAGTATTTTCACTTCCAGGTTCTAGCAATGCAGTCAAACTAGGGATGGAAAAGCTAATTTTACCAGAATTAGTTCACTTAAGAAGGCACTTGCGTGGAGATAAATTCCTTTATAATTAGCGATCGCTCTGAACAACCTAAAATCAAATCAACACCCCTTGATTTAATTTTCTTGTTCCCGTAAAACTAAAGGGCGAAACAAGACTTTATTTTTCAAAAGATTAACTGCTTGAGAATAATAGGGGTCCGATCCAGTAGCGATCGCTTCTGGTTTCCGATATAATCTTCGTTTTTGAGAGTCTGTCAAATTCAGAACCACATCAGGAGTAACACCTTTTTTACTAATATCAGTTCCTTTAGGAGTATAGTAGTGAGCAATAGTTACTGCCAAACCAGAACCATCTGATAAAGAATGCACCGACTGTACCAAAGCTTTCCCAAAAGTCTGGTCTCCCATCACTACAGCACGACCATTATCTTTGAGCGCTCCTGCCAGAATTTCACTAGCACTCGCTGAGTCACCATCTACCAAAACCACTGTTGGTTTATCAGTCAAAGCTGAACGGTTTGCCCGAAGTTCTTGTCTATCTCCATCTCGGTCAACTGTGCTGACAATAGCACCTTTATCCATCCACATCCGAGCAATATCTATACTAATACGCAATAACCCCCCAGGGTTCCCCCGCAAATCTAAAACATAACCATCAGGATTTTGATTATCCAACTCTTCTATCGCTCTTTCCATCTGTTCTCCAGCATGGGCGCTAAATTCTTGTAAACGGATATACCCAATACGCTGATCTCCTTCTCGCTTTAGGTCGTAACGAACTGCTTGTAATTCAATTCTTGCTCTTGTCAAAGTCACATCAAATTCTCTGTCCCCAGGGCGAATAACTCGCAGCATTACCTTTGTACCTACATCACCACGAATCAGTTTAGCTGCTGCTGATACACTTAAACCAGCAGTAGATTTACCATCAATTTCTTTAATTTGGTCTCCTGGCAATAAACCTCCCTTCATCGCTGGAGAGTTTTCCACAACGTCTACCACAGCGATCGCCTTGGTAAGCTCTTCCTGCTTTAGTTGCATTCCCACTCCAGACATTTCCCCTGATGTTTGATTGGTCAGCGCTTTAAATTGTTCTGGATCTAGGAAACGAGTATAAGGGTCATCTAGTTTGTCTAGAGCTTCGCGTAATGCTTTGTAAGCTTGTTCCTGGGAAGTATAGTTTTTTTCTAATAAACTTTTCCTGGTAGCTTGCCAATCTGTATGATTAAAGTTACCATCAACATACTCGCGGTTAACAATTTGCCATGCTTCGTCTAAAACTACTTTGGGACTATTTTCTAAATTTGCCTCAGCAGGCTTACTCAAGCTAGGGGCCAATAAAGATAAAGCTGCTGTTGTAGCGATCGCTCCACTATATAAAATATTTTGAATAAAAGAAAAGTGTTTTGAAGCTGAGTTCATTTATTTTTTTTGGTAGTTGGACATTTATTCAGTTGACTTTCCCAATATTTTATGATATAAGGATAGTTTTTATTCGAGGAAACCTAATATACTAGGATATTAGCTGAGGATATTGATAATTGTATCTATTGTATCTATAGTGATTAGGAAATGCACTATCAGAAAAATTTTAGGGAAAAGCAAAGTTTAGCTCTTTTGTCTAAAGTCCCACACCATAAACTCTGTAGGTTTCGGGTGAAGCCCTGATAAGCTATAGTCAATATTCTAACATGAAAAAAAAATGACCCACTAGGTAACGCCAGATTTTCTTCAATAATCTTCATAACTTTTGAAAATCATTTCAGGAAAAGTAGAACAATTAAATAACTTTATTTTTGAAGGAGTCAGTCTCATAAAATTTTCTACTAGATTGCCCAAATGCTGAGTTAATTGAAAAGAGCGATCGCGCCACTTAACGAGGTCAAAAGTCAGAATTCAGTAGGGGTGATTTCCTACGGAATGCTCGGCAAACGCGAATCACCCGTACAGAAGTTGTTTTTGTAACGGCGATTAGAGCAACCCTCCAAAAACGTTTCGCCTTAAAAGGCGTAGTTTTATACCGAATTATTTTGATAAAATACTAAGCAAGCTAAAAGAAAATTTAAGCTAAAATAGTTCTTTAAAAACCAATAATTTTTTAGTTTTAAAGATATCAGAAATTGTGGAAAGCAAAGCCCAAACCCCAAATTGGCTAGGTTCATTAGTAAATCTAGCAGTTCCCATAACAGCTTTAGCAGGTATAATAAGCCTACAAGTATTATGGCCACCAGAAGGTTCTCCCTTAAAAGAAAAAATTGTTTTAGATTCAACAGATGCAGTCTTAGCTGAACAAAAAGAAGGTCTACAACTCAAGTTATGGAAAGCATCTCCTACTTTTGGATTTGATAACTTGATTGCAGATTGGGTATTCTTGCAGTTTCTCCAATATTTCGGCGATGATGCAGCCAGAAATGAAACAGGTTTTTCTCTAAGTGAAGATTACTTTGATATTATAACCCGCTTAGATCCTAGATGGGTTGACATATACCTATTCCTTTCCAACTCTTTATCTATATATGAAGCTAAACCCAAAGTAGCTGTAGAATATATGACTCGTGGCACTGATGCACTTTCCCCAGAAATAGATCCAAAAGCTTGGCAAGTATGGAGATTCAAAGGGATAGATCAGTTATTATTAGTGGGAGATATTCCAGGGGCAATTCGTTCTCACGAAATGGCTGCTGAATGGGCTGATAATACATCATACCAAGAGTTAAGCTCTCTATTTAGAAATACAGCAGAATTTCTAAAGACAGAACCAGATAGTAAATTAATCAAATTTAATGCCTGGTTATGGGTATATTATCAAACAAGAGATCAGAGGGTACAAGAACGCGCTCAACAAGAAATTCTTAAACTTGGTGGGAAAGTGGAAATGACTCAGGATGGGGAAAAGCGTTTTATCTTGCCAGATGCTTCTAGATAAATTGGACTTTACAAAAAATCAGAAGTCACGAGTCATATCAAATCCGGTTGAATACTTATTATATAGTTGTAGGAGTGGGGGAGTAGGGGGAAAATTGAATATTAAACTGTAGTTATGAACATATACTATATAACTGGATTCTATATCAGGAAAGAAGAGAATTTAGAAAATTTGCTAATATCTGAAGATGAAATATTTTTTTATCCCGAATTAAGCGGATTTGATATGATATCTAATTTACCGAAAAATTAAGGTATAAAGCCTCTCCATGAATGGAGAAAGAACAAAAAAAATTCTATTAGCAAATCCTCTTAATTTATAAGAAGAGGTAATTATTAATTATTCATTATTGAACTATTCTCTCCAAACAACATTTCAACATTTCAATTTTCCGAAGTTGATTTGGGCTTGATCGAATATAAAAATATATAAATCCAAAATGTCAGAGTAGGTAACAACCAAGGTAATAAAATCGCTGCTGAAATATATATTTGTAGAGAAGCAAGACAATAAATTAGAGTTAATGAAAATAGTAATAATAAAATAATTTCCTTTTTTTGTGTCTTAGAATTAGAGTTATTATCTAACATTAATACTACTCCTTTTCCTAAAACAGCAGTCAACCCAATTAGCCATAAATTAGGAATAGGTATAACTAATCGTTGCTTAAGGAAATGATGAACTAGATAAGCATGAATTTCTCCTCCTGTAAATACCATACTTGGATCGGGAGGATTTTTGTGAGAACGCCAGTAACGAACAGCAGCAGGTAAAGGAAAATTGTCTTGGCCGGGAGTTAATCCTGCATCTTTATATCCAGCAGCAATAATTACTATTGATGGGCGTTTCTCCGGTGTAGTTTTTGCTAATAATTCGGATTCACGACTCTCTAAAAGTTGCCAAGCGGGTAGACGTATCAAAACTGCTTCTGGAGGAATAGAAAAATCTATAATTGGATGCAGCCACATTTGTTTTAGTCGATAAGAAAATTTCGTTAAAGGTGTTAAGCGAGATGAGCTAGAAGATAAATCAAAAAAATGTTTATTTGTAGTCTGAGCAATATGATTTTTGACTTGAGATAACCAATTAGTTGATGAACTAATCTGAGGTTGCAGCAAATTATCAGATTGTTCAAAGTTTAATAAGTGAGCAATTACTAACAAATAACCAAAAGGCAATGGTGTTTTACTGGAATCTTGACTTGGTAGCAGTGTTACATGAGTAACGTAACGCTCATAACCTACTACGCTAACATTTCCCTGTAGTCGCCACTTAGGGGAGGCTAATTCTGGTAATGGTTCAAACCAACCACCAGATCGATTGCGGGATGTGGCAAATACAAACCAAGTATTTTGTTTTTCTATGGATGAGCGTAGAGTCTGGGCGAGTTTTTTGTCATTTTCTGGTTGATAGCGATCTAAAAGATAGTCAATACCAATGATTTTGGCATTTATAGTTGTTAGTTGATTGATGATTTTAGCCATATAACTACGATCCATTGGTACAGGATCAGATATTTTTGCTTTTTTAATCGAATCTTCGTCAATTTCGACTAACAGCACAGGCGGTGAATTTTGCTTCTCAACTTGGTTGGTATATTGACGGTACATAGCTTGCACTAATACTCGCTTCTCAATCAAAAACCTTTGAGTTGAAAGTTGCCAACTACATAAAATTAATGCACTTAGAGCCATCGCTTCTTTTTTTGTAGGCAACCACCTTTTAAGTTTATGTTTCAGACTTGATGGTTGGAGACAAAATAGTGGCGCTTCTGGATGGCGAAACAAAGAAGGTATTAAATATGTGCTGGGATAGGTGAGATTTTTCTCTAGTTTCAAAAATTGACACGCTGATAATAATGATTCGTGAACATCTTTGTATTTTGCTAAACTTTGGAGAAATCTCACTAAAAATTCCTGGGCGACTTTATTATGAATTGGCTCTCGCATGACTGCAACTTGACTTAAACCCAAGTCTATCAGAGCATTGGCAATACTTAATCCACTACAGGAATTGAAGATGGCAAATTGTAAACCTCTTTGTTTGGCTATAGTTAGGGGTTGGGAAATTTCTGTGATGGATAGGGTAGTGCCTGGAGCGATCGCTATTTCCCCACCTGTATTCAAAGTTTCATTACTGTGTCCGGCAAAAAATAAAATATCCCACCCGCGTTCGTCAGTTATTGCTTTAACAATTTTTTCTTTTAGCTCTGCTTGAGTTTCTTGAGGTTGCCAACCAACAAACTCTACTTCTGCTATTGGGGAAAGAGATTTCACTGCGTCTTTATCTGCCTGAAAATTTAAACCTGTATCATCTCCTAATATTGCTAATACTCTAGCTTTAGTTCGACGGCGCTCAAATTGATAATTTATTGTAGTGTTGCGAATATTAATTGGTTGACGGGCAATTCTAATTTTGCTAGATGCAGCAAATTCCGTAATTTCCCATGCTTCCCACGGTAAACGACATAATTCTTGGGAGTTGCAAGTTATAAAGATATCAACAGTTGATACATGAGTCTTGTGCTGTGATGGTAAAGTTTCTGTTTTTTGTTTGGCAGCTTGAGCAACAAACGCCCTAATCTCATAAAGTTCCTCATGTCGTAACCACCGATGAAACTCACACAGAAGTTTTGCTTCTGCTTGCACCAATTTTTGATGCCAATCAACTTGTCTGGTTAGTTTTCCTGTATTTACTACCCTTCCCCGCAAGGCTTTGTGATAAAAATTCAGATAATTTTTTTCCCAATCTTGATAAGATATGGTGAGACTTTCAGGATAAGGTAGACTGACAGTTAATTGTTGCCCCATACCCCAAGCAAGTTCAAACAAGCATAGTTTTTCCACTTGTTGAATCTTTAAGTAAAATCTAGTGGCAGTCTGAGTCATACTAAATCGGTTTAGATATGAGGTTTATTAAAAGGGTAAGGTAGGAGTCAGGAGACAGGAGACAGGAGTCAGGATGAAAGAAGGAGTCAGGAGACAGGAGTCAGGAGTCAGGAGTTAGGACTTAGGACTTAGGACTCAGGAGTTAGGAGTTAGGAGTTAGAAGATTGTCCACGTTGTTCAATTGCAGCAGCATAAGAATCTAGTAATTTACTTACTTCTTTGATCGGGTAGTAGAAGTTCTGAAGTATCCCCATATTCAAGCTCACTTGCTAGAATTAAGTAATATCGACTTTCTTCTAAGGAACCTTGTGCAAGATTCAAGAATCGAATTTTATCTGCTAACCCTTTTTTCCGAAAGCCTTCTGCTATATTTGCTGAGACTGATACAGACGCTCGTCTCAATTGAGAAGTTAGTCGGTAAGTTTCAGTTTTGGGAAAGTTGCTGCTAAAGCGGTATACCTCTAAAACGAGTTGATGTGCTTTTTGCCAAACTATCAAATCCTGAAAACTTTTAGCAGATTCTCTCTTCATTCTGACTCCTGACTCCTGTCTCCTGACTCCTTCTTGAGATAACCTGAAAAAAATTAGCGATCGCTCTAGTTTTTTTCCGGGAAACAAGCGATCGCTTTAGTAAAAAGTAGAAAAAAGCCATATTGGACATACCTTTCTACTCAAGCCCAACGTATATTTCTTGCTAATCTGAGATTATGTATCCAAGGTTGATGAGCTAATTCTGTAACTGCTTCAGGTGAAAGTTTAGCTGTAAAAGTACATCGTTTATAATTTACCCCTCTCACACCGAGCTTTTGTAAAAAATTTGCCTCTATTTGATTTGGCACTTCTGTTGTCCGCACAAAAACTTCCATTGGTTGTTTTCGTGATGCTGGTGTTTTATTCAAAGCATTCACTAAACCTGGATCTAATTTACGATAATCTGTTAGGTTTTCCATTTTTTCATAGCGCTCCTTAGAGATAATAACTTATCTCCGTTTTGGGCCTTATTTTTTATATTTACTTAAATTAGGTCTTCTTAATATAGCAGTAGTTTAGCATTTTAATCAGGCTTGGTCAAGAATATTAGGTGGAGCTTAAAAATAATTAATTAAAATCAGGACTTACGCAATGGCACTAATTAATATTTTCTAAATTCGGAATTAAGTAGGTAGGAAAATTTATAAGTATGTCCGAAGCGACTGGAACGGAGTGGAAGGAAGCAATCTCAAGTGAGGTATGAGGCATCCTCCCCGTCCGGAAATATGGAGAAAAAAGAAAAAAAATCTTTTTAGTCAATCCTCTTCTTTATAAGAAGAGGTAATTATTAGTTATTAATTAGGTACAGTCGATGGGGATATCGCTATCCCTCACCTCTGCTTCACGCGCCGTGCATGAGAGTTTCCAACTCACACGGCTCCTGATAACAAAGGTTACTTCGAGGTTAGGTTCACATACTCCCTTCAACAACC
>JBCDJM010000295.1:0-9821 GCA_038747755.1 Cyanobacteria bacterium P01_H01_bin.35 | reverse complement strand
TATTATGTCCGGTTGAATAGTTATAAATAAATGAGGGAGGAGACAGGAGACAGGAGACAGGAGTCAGGAGGGAAGAGAGGAGAAGAAAGTATAAAAAGAAGAAAGTTTTTTTTATTACTGATTATCCGGACATGATATTACCTACTCTGTACGGACGTTGCATGCAACGTCCCTACCTACTCCCTCTTTTCTGTAAATGTCTAATAGATCCGCTTAGGGCTTCTATAAGCTATCGTAGTATTGCTTGAGCAATAAGATAGATATTGCTCAAGCAATACTAAAAACAAAAACTTTCATTACTGATAACTGATAACTGACTATAACCAGTCTTCCTGTTGCTGTAAACAAGCTAAAGCAACCTCAGTTTCCACTTGAGTAAACTCACTATAAAATCGACTCACACTCAGAAATGGGCGAGGAGTCTCCAACACAATTAAGCGATCGCAACACTCCCTTAAATGTGGAAGTAACTCTCGAGGTGCAACTGGTACACATATCCAAACAGCATTCGGTTTCTGTAACTGAATAGACTTAACTGCAGCTATCATCGTCATTCCTGTAGCTATTCCATCATCAACCAAAATGACTAACTTATCTAAAGAATTAATTTCAGGTTTTCCCACACTCAGCTTTTCTAATTGAGATAACGCTTTTTGCTGTGCTTTTTCAATCAAAGTAGATTGAACTTCTGAACTCCGTGGTTTCTGCTTTGACCAAACTATACAACCATCTGCGGTTACAGCACCGAGAGCTAATTCTGGATTAGAGGGTAAACTAATTTTCTTAGCCACCACCACACTCAATGGACAACCCAACCGACGAGCAACTGGCACTGCAACTGGCAAGCCTCCTCTCGGTAAAGCATAAACAATAGGGTTAAGTTGCGAATCTGTGGTCGAATTTTCATGGCAAAAGTTGGAAAAAATCACTTCGGCCAACTTTGTTCCGGCATCAGCGCGATCGCGAAAGATATGGATAGATGACATAATTCTGCCCTCCAACTATTGGTATAGCGCGTGCAAGTCAAAAATCAAAAGTCATGCATTAAGATTTTATAGAGAGCTATAGAACTTTGAGCATACAATAATTTAAAGTTGGAAACTATTTGTTTTGACATCTTTAAAGTGAATTGGTATTACAATCTACTTTATACTTACATTCTAGTTAATAGTCTTTAATTTTGAAGCTTTTGACCTAACACTCTAAACTATATACAACGTACTATTTGTTCTTATATAGCAATCCTAAATGATTTGTGAAAAAAACTGTAGGGATTTGGTCTCCAAATCCTATTTTAGCTTAGGTTGGGAAACCAGACTCCTATCATAAAATCTTACATCCTATTGAGTATTTTTAGGATTGTTATATCGCACCAACTAAAAGTAATATTTTAGCTTTTGACTTTTAACTTTTAACTTCCCTGAAAATCTTACTTTTGACTTTTGAATTTTGAATTTTGACTTCCCGAATTATGTCTAGCGAAAAACAACTCAGCCTCTTTGACTGGTTAAATAATGATGACTCCCCAGAATCTACCTCAGACTCAGACTCAGATTTTAGTCTCATTCCTACAGATGTTAAAATTCCTATTCCATTAGGAACATATCAAACAATGGAAGAAATAGCTGTTCATTGTAACCAATGTCATAGATGTGAACTAGGAGAAAACCGGACTAACGCTGTTATTGGTAGAGGCAACCCCGAAGCAGAAATTATGATTATTGGGGAAGCACCCGGACAAAATGAAGATGCACAAGGTCTGCCTTTTGTGGGTAGGTCTGGGCAACTGCTTGATAAAATTTTGCAGTCTGTCGAGTTGAGTAGCGACGACGTTTATATATCTAATGCTGCTAGATGTCGGCCACCGGAAAACCGGACTCCTACTTCTAAGGAAATAGAAGCTTGTAAACCTTATTTATTAGAACAAATACGTCTTGTCAACCCGAAAATTATTCTTTTAACTGGAGCAACGGCAGTTAAAGCTTTGACTGGTGAGAAGCGAGGTATTACTAAAATTCGGGGTCAATGGATAGAATGGGAGGGACGACTTTGTATGCCTATTTTTCATCCAGCATATCTTTTGCGTAACCCTTCTAAAGAACCGGGGAAACCAAAATGGTTAATGTGGCAGGATATTCAGGCAGTTAAACAAAAGTTAGAAGAGCTTCTTGGTGATAATAATTCCACAGATTTTTGAAGAAAATCTTTTGTAGTTCAGGCAACGGTAAACCACACTAGGGACGTTCCATGGAACGTCCCTACTCTATCTACAAAAAGTAAAAAGACTTTCCATAAGCAAACCCCTAATTATTAATAATTAATTATAAAAATTGCTGTAGTTAATTGAAAATACTTTTGAAGTTTGCATAGTCAAATGAGCCAAATTTCTGTTTCCTATTCCCTACTATATAATGTGCAAAATAATGAAGTTTTTTTCAGGTATCAATTGGATATTTAATAGATTTTTTAAGGGCTATAAATCTTATATATATGCTCTTGTAAGTTATCCTAATCAAGCTAAAGTTTTGATGGTATATGACGACAATTACTAGAAGCTTGGAAATTAACCAAGCCTTTGTGTGCTTTACATTATGCTATTACATACCAGTATATTATTGCCTCTTTAGAACCGAGAGCAAAACAGGAGTTTGAAGGTTGTATACCCAATTTTATGAGACAACTTTTGCAGTGGAAAATTTAAGTAGGGTTGGCTGAAAAAGTCTTTTTGCACTTGGCAGGGAGCAGGGAGCAGGGAGTAGGGAGTAGGGATTAGTATATGGTTTTATTATTAAGTTTCTGGCTGAGAAATTTCAATCAATTTATTTTTGGAAGATAAACCAGATTTAATCGTAACTTCTGACTTTTTTACATTAAACTTCTTTGCCAATAGTTTAATTAATTCTTGATTAGCTTTACCATCAACCGGAGGAGATTTTAAACATACTTTTAAACTGCCATCTGCTTCAGCTTCAACATTTTGTTGTTGAGAATTTGGTTTAACTTTTACTTGGAAAATAGTCATATTTAAGTAATAATTACGGTTGCCTGAAAAAGTTTTATGATTGACGGTAGAAGTCAGGATAAATGAGAATTATAGAGGAGGTAGGATGAAGAACTGTCGCTCTATTTTTCCTCGAAAATTTAGTATTTTTAGATTTAGATAAGGTTGCTATAGTTAATTAGAAATAATTTTAAGTTTGGATAATCAAATGAGCCAAATTTCTGCAAGAGTTCAGAATTTACCAGCATCTCCTTTTGTGACATTTGCTGCACTAGGAAGTAAATGTGATAACGTTATTAGCTTTAGAAGTGGTTCCCCTGGTCACGGATTAATTCCTGGAGTACAATCAGCTATTAATCAAGTTAGGTCAGTAGATATATCTCTTTACCGCGTACCACACTATGGTTCGCCCAAAGCACGAAAAGATGCAGCTCAATACTTTCAAGAACGCTATGGTTTAGACTTTGACTCTAGTCAAGAAATTAATATTACATCAGGTTTTACTCACCTATTCTACTGTCTCTGTACAACAATTCTGAATCCTGGGGATATTGTGCTTCTCATCGAACCGACTTTTCCCCAATACCAACAACCTATAGAATTAACTGGGGCAAAAAGAGTAATTATCTCCACAAAAGAAGAAGACAATTGGAAGCCAAAACCAGAGGCAATTAAAACCGCATTTGAAAATTATCCAGATGCCAAAATGATAGTTTTCAATTATCCTAATAATCCTTCTGGAGCTGTTCTGACTGAAGCAGACTGGAATGGGATTATTGATACCTTAATCGTAGAAGTTGATAGACGAGCAACGGTCGGAGGGACACCACTATTAGTCTTGAGTGATGATGCTTATGTCCCATTATTTCATCATCAAGATAGCCATGAATATGCCACTTTGGGATCAACATTACAAAAAAGACTCAATTTAGCCCAAAGCTCCGAGAAATATTCTCTAGAGCAATTAATGGAATCATTTTTCATCATTTGTACCTTATCAAAAGAAGGGGTAGGGGGCTTATTGTTAGGTATGGGAGCTACCAAAAATACTAAGTTGCTAGAATTTTTGAGAACTACTCAAAAGGCAACTGTGATTAGTTCTAATGCTTTAGGGGAAATAGCTTTAAGTGCAATAATTCAACCCGATCCACACAACACCCTAAAATGGGCGGGTAAGCTCTACGCGAGTCGCTTAAATCAATTAGCCTTGGGACTAAATTCTATATTTGAAAAACATGGCCTCTTGAAAATTTTTAATCATCAGCCCGCAAATTTTGTCCCACCAGCAGGAATGTATCTTTACACAAATTTTTCTCACTTAAAGGGTTTAAAAGTAAGTGTAGATTTTCTGGAACGTGTACGGACTTTAGTTGAAGGGAAATTCGATTTTCAGTCACTATTTTCTCAAAATCAAATCAATACGAGCTTAGATGTGGGATTATGGTTGTTGCTGGAAGCTAAAGTTAACGCAGTACCAATGGGAAAACCAGAAGATTGTTATATACGATTCTCTGTGAGTTTACCCCAAGCTATTGTAGAAAGTTCTCCTCAAGCAACCGATCGCCAAAAGACGGAAGAGAAGGGAGAAAAGCTGATAAATCAGGCATTAAGTCAAATTGACCAAAGTCTACAAGAATTTATGCCATTTTGATTGAAGGAATCGAAATATGATCAGAAAGCAGTTAGATGTTATAGAACTAAAGTTAGAAACCCAAAGAGCGATCGCTGATTACTTAATAGATGTGGCCATTAAAGGCTATGATGTCCAAGAGTTCGATCCTCGGATGAAATATGGAGGGACAAAACTTTCCCTATCCCAACAACAGGGTTATTATCCAAATTGCAATCTGACTGTTCTGAAAAAATTAGGTTATGCTATTGGCGAAATTCTACAAGAGAATGGAGAACAGGAAGCTTTAGATTGTTTCAAAGCTTACCGGGAATTATTTTCATCGGCTAGTAAATGCCAAGAAGGCAATGATGATTCTATTTCCTACATTCAAAAAATCAAAATGCTGCCGGACGATCTGTTTTTAGACATAGATCCTGCCGATCTGATTTCTCCAAATGGGTTTAGGATTCCCGAACACTTAAATACTTGGGAAGAGATTCAGAAATATTCAGCTAAATTAGTTGTGCCCAAACTACTATTGGGGGCTATTTGTGGCATTCATAATCAATTCCCCTGGATGGACTTAGATATGGACCTCAACTCCACTATGCACACAATGCGACCCGATCCAGATAAATATGATGTAAATGCTGGATATGGAGGAGGTTCTATTAAGCAACATACTGATGGTTATTGGAATGAGCAGACTAATGTGCCTCTGATTATTGTTTTTCTGAGTATTAGTAATCCTAATCGAGAACCAACAGGTTTTATTCCTGTGGAGTCTATTTTCCGAATTCCATCTCCAGAGTTACCAATTTACCACGACTGGTTGGCAGTTTTCCAAGACTTAATACCAGCAGAGCAAACTCCCGAACAATTTGTTAAATGGGTAGTTGAGCAAGCAACTAAACCTCAGTTCTCGTTCGTGATGGGTGTATTGGGTGGAGATGCTAAACGAGGTGTCTATGAAACTCCACTTTTACAAAAAGACCTAAGTTATGGTGGCTATTTATTCAGAGCTAAGTCTACATTTCAATCTTCTAATCCAAATGCTAGTCCAGTTGTAGAGTTCACCAATCGCATGATCCAGTTTTTGGGAAGTCAGCAGTTGTCAGATACATATTTAGAGGTTTCCCTATCCCCTGGGGAAGTTTATTTAGCTCTCAATGGTTCAGGACTATCCATCGATTGGAATCCTCAATATGAACAAAACAACTATTGTTACCCAGTTAAGGGAGCCGCAACTATTCATGGCAGAGGTAAGTTATCAGCAATTCAAGGAAAAATCGATCGAACTTTAGCACGGGGCAATAGTTTACTTTCTCCTGAAAGAACTTTCTACAGTCCAGAAAATGGGGCAGAATTACTTTTAGAAGAAATGAAAAAATGTTCTCCTAATCTTCAGCAAGTATCCCTAGACAGAAATAGTTTCTTTCCAAATAAAGGAGTTGTTAGTAAGCTTCTCGAAGAAGGGATTCGTGGTAACGAGTTAAAACGATAACAAAAATTCCTCTTCACGGAAGTTAAAAGTCATGTATTCAAAAATCAAAAGTAAGATTTTATAGAGCAGACTGACGCACACCTAACCCAGAAACCAGGTTTTTCCTAGATGTTGACTATTAAAATGTAACATTTATTGTAAAAACCTGGTTTCTTTGTATAAGTTCTGATATATTCAAGACTTAGTAAAAAAACTGGGTATTAAAGAAATAGTAAATCAAGTTTATAGTTATAATAATAATCAATAACTTTGGTAAATTGACCTCTAATTCTAAATTATATATTTTAAATTATCAATTCAAAATTGTAAATCTTACCTCTCAATAAACCAATGTCAAATTTTTCAGTAATTGATAGTTTTAATCAAGGTTACTTTAATAGTAAAGATATAGATTTGTTTTATCAAAGAGTATCAGGAGAACATACTCATTGTGGCATATTTGAATATCCTGATGAAGATTTGGATATAGCTAAGAAGCGAACTACAGAATACATGGCATCTATATTAAAAATAGATAGTAAAAGTCACTTACTTGATTTAGGTTCTGGGTATGGTGGAGCAGCAAGATACTTAGCTGAAAAATATGGTTGTCAAGTATCTTGTTTAAATCTCAGCGAAGAGCAAAATACAATTAATATTGAACGTAATCAAGAACAAAAACTTAGCAATCTAATTAATGTATCTCAGGGTAGTTTTGAAAATTTACCCTTTCCTGAATCTACATTTAATGCAGCTTGGGCGCAAGATTCTTTTTACTACAGCGATACTCAATTACAAGCTTTTAGGGAAGCATATCGAGTTTTAGTTAAAGGCGGTGAATTTTTAGCTTGTACCTATTTCTTCAGTGGCGATCGCCTTTCAGAAGCAAACATGAATAAGGTAATGAAATGGTATACAGGAGGAATTCACAAAGTATATTTCTTGCATACAGATGATTATAGAAAAGTTGCCAAGGAAATTGGAATGTCTGAAGTTGAAATTATTGAATTAACAGATAATATTTCCTTGAATTATTTACAACTGTTGCAAAAAATGGAAAAAATTCAAGCTGAAGAACAGCTATGGAGCGAAGAATTTTTTAACAAAAAAAGGCAGCGGTTATTAGACTGTTGTGAAATGAGTAAAAGTGGCTTAGTTCAATGGGGAATACTGCATTATCGCAAAGAAAGTTAGAACAACCCTAAGCTATCGCTTTTAGAGAATATTTCTGTTGGCGTTGGTCTGTTTCCTAGACAAACGGTTCCTAAAACAAACATACTGTATTAATAATTTATATCAAATTATTTCTTCTGTTATCAAAATAATTGGGTCGCGCAAACCCGCCTTGAGGGACAAAACGTTGTTGTAGCATTGCTCTAATCCCCGTTACAAAGACAACTTCTAACTTCTGAATTCTGACTTCGTTAACTGCCTACTCCTTCCTGCCTTCTTTTTCTTTTTTCCTGAAAATAACATCCTTTTAACCAAGCACTAATACCTCTAGCAAATACTCCATTACTACTATCTTTTGATTGTGGCGGTATATTTTCTGGTAAATTTTCTTCTATAGAAAACATATTAACTAATTCCCATTGTGTCTGATTTTGCCTCAGAAATAACCAATGAAATTGTTGTAACTCTACTACCTGACTATCTCTATATTGTCTTTCTAAAGTTGTGAGAAAAATTTGCTTAATATCCTCCTCTAGAAAAGGTGTATCATCTATTGGTAAAGGTTCAAACTCAGGACGACCTGCAATAACTATATTCCTTTTTAAATAATCCTTATTTGGTTGGCGATCGCGTTGAATTTCTCGATTAACATAACTAGGTAAATCTAAAATTAAGGCTTGTACTAAAATTTCTAAATTATCAGAATTTTCAGGGCAAGTAGATTTTTTTTTCGGTGTTTCAGTAGGTTTTATTTCTTCTTTTATTTGTCTTTTAGGTCGTCTAGGTTTTCTACTTCTAACAATTATCTGATTGTTGATAGTAAAAAATACAGAACTAGGTAAAGATAAATTGTTACTAACTGTACTAATAATCGTGATTATAGAAATAAATATTTTCAAATAAAATAACATTCGGCTTTAGGATTGTCATATTAATATCTCCCTGAAAGTTATCATGTCTGAAAATAATTTACTGCTCAGAAAATTTTCCAAAGAATTTACAAATCAAACTTTTCAAGCATTTAACCTCTAAATTCAGCCAGAGTTACTTGTATAGCGCTACGCGCAAGTCAAAATTCAAAATTCAAAATTCAAAAGTAATCTCTGACTAAATTTCAGAATTTACCAATGCCTTAACCTAAAATGCGTAGTGCTATAACTGATAACTAAACACCAAAGTCTCTTCTTTCTAAATTTCTTCAATTTCTTGACAAATACGTTCCAAAGCCTCTTTTGGGTCAACAGCAGCAGTAATAGGTCGGCCAATCACGAGATAATCAGCACCAGCTTTAATTGCCTGACTAGGAGTAAGCGATCGCTTCTGGTCTCCTGCCTCTGCCCAACTTGGCCTAACTCCTGGACAAACCAAGACAAAATCATCTCCACAAACCCGCCTCAACTGTTCCACCTCTTGAGGAGAACAAACCGCCCCACTTAAACCAGATTCCTGAGCCAATAATGCCATTTGCAAAGCATATTCTGGCAACTCTAAAGGAATTTTTAGGTCAAAAGCTAAATCACGAGATGTCAAACTTGTCAAGATAGTAATAGCTATTAATTTTGGTGGGTTTTGCCCTGTAGCTTTTGCCCCTTCCACAACAGCTTCTTGTGCTTTAGTCAAAGCTGTTCTACCAGCAGTAGCATGGATAGTTAGTAAATCGACACCATAATTAGCAGTAGCTCGACAAGCTCCTGCAACAGTATTAGGGATATCATGGAACTTTAAATCCAGAAAAATCCGTTTCTGACGTTGTTTAAGAATTGAGAGAATCTGAGGACCACAACTAACAAACAATTCTAGACCAACCTTCCACCAGATTATTTCGGGTAATTTATCTATTAAGGCGATCGCTTCTGCCTCAGTCGGAACATCTAAGGGAACAATAATTTTATCAATAGTCATTACTTTTGCTACACTATATCAAGTAAAATTTTTTAGTATTAACTATTTGTCGGCAGTCAAACTCTAAAACTAAGACGTTATAGTTTTGAGGTTTACCGATGATAAATTTTCCTTCAGTTCGAGTCTGAATTTTTCTCTACTAAATTTTTCTCACTACGAGTCTAAGGCAAAATATGAGAAATTTCGAGTCATCTATTTGTCGGCAGTCAAACTCTAAAACTAAGACGTTATAGTTTTGACGAATTTTCAGCTATGAGAAATTTTCCTTGCCTGTGAGTCGGAGTTTCTCTCTACTAAATTTTTCCCACTATTAGTCTAAGGCAAAGTATAGGAAATTTCGAGTCATCTATTTTTCGGCAGTCAAACTCTCAAACTTAAGATGTTATAGTTTTGACGACTTTTCACCGACGATAAATTTTCCTTCAGTTGGAGTAGGAATTTTTCTGTACTAAATTTTTCTCACTGCGAGTCTAAGACAAAGTATGATAAATTTCCAGTTATCTATATTTTCCAAAGCCAGAGAAAAAACTAAGACGTTATAGTTTTGATGAATTTTCACCTATGATAAATTTTCCTTCAGTTGGAGTAGGAATTTTTCTGTACTAAATTTTTCTCACTGCGAGTCTAAGACAAAGATATGATAAATTTCC
>JBCDJM010000294.1:0-9952 GCA_038747755.1 Cyanobacteria bacterium P01_H01_bin.35 | reverse complement strand
TGAAATTTTTATCTGTAGGAAGTGCGGAATTTTCCGAATTTGTCTTTTGCCTCTCTCAGAAATTTCTACTGTGGGGAAAAATCCTGATTTTGCCTTTGATTCTGGCAATGAAATTTTCCCATAAATATAGATATACCTCTGGGGATTTGAAATTTTTATCTGTAGGAAGTGCGGAATTTTCCGAATTTGTCTTTTGCCTCTCTCAGAAATTTCTACTGTGGGGAAAAATCCTGATTTTGCCTTTGATTCTGGCAATGAAATTTTCCTAATAAATATAGATATACCTTTGGCAATGCGAAATTTTTATCTGTAGGAAGTGCTTAATTTTCTGTCGCTATAATGTCAATTTTTTGACCAGCATAATCTACTTCCTCAACAAGTTTCTGAAATTTGTCTATAGTCATATTAAAGCAATAAGAAATTATTGCCAATTCTTCACATCTGACTTTGACTTTGAGATAAAGTTGATCATGAGCAGCAGCATCTACCTTATCTAACAATTTTATAACTTGACTAGCAATTTTTTCTTTATCATGTTCACTTTAGTCAACTTTCTCTCTTCTTTATAATAAGAGGTAGTTATTCATTATTAATTGTTGAATCTGCATATCCTAAATTCTATATCTCACTCAATTGGAAGAAACTATATATTGTGAGAAAATCTATAAAATTTCCTCAGAAAATAATTGAGTTAATTTTTCTATGACCGAACACTGAGGGAGGGATACCACTATATCAAGAAACAACAAAGCTTATTTACATTTTGTTACAGTAAATATGTGTATTTAAAAGAGGTAAAAATTACCCTTAACTCAAAGATTAACTTAAAGAGGATAAATTTATGAATGGCTCTTTTCGTGTCGGAAACCTATTTGGCATACCATTTTATATTAACTCATCCTGGTTTCTAGTCTTAGGTCTCCTAACTTTAACTTATGGTGGCAACTTAGCAGATCAATTTCCTCAAGAATTGGATGGAATTTTACCTTGGATACTAGGATTAATAACAGCATTATTATTATTTTCCTCTGTCTTAGCTCATGAGTTAGGACATAGTTTTGTTGCTCTATCTCAAGGAATAGAAGTAAAATCAATTACCCTATTTATATTTGGAGGTTTAGCTAGTTTAGATAGAGAATCAAAAACACCTGCAGAAGCTTTTTGGGTAGCAATTGCTGGTCCTTTAGTCAGTCTAGTATTATTCGGTTTATTCACAGCAATTAATATTTTTATAGCTATTACCGGACCAGTAGGATCAATTATTCAACTCTTAGCTTATATCAACTTAGCCTTAGCATTATTTAACTTAATTCCTGGCTTACCTCTTGATGGTGGTAATATCCTTAAATCTATTGTTTGGAAAATTACTAATAACCCTTACAAAGGAATTATTTTTGCTAGTAGAGTAGGTCAAGGATTTGGTTGCTTGGCAATAATTTCTGGTTTAATTCCCACTTTTTTATTTAGTAGCTTTCCTAATTTTTGGAATATTCTCATTGGTTTGTTTCTCCTACAAAATGCTCGTCGCTCTGCTCAATATGGAGCAATTCAAGGTACTCTTGCAGATTTAACTGCTGTAGATGCTATTGTTCCTAATAATCCAATTGTGTCAGAAAATATGTCTTTACGAGAATTTGTGAATGAATATATTATTGGGAAAGAAACTAGAAAGGAGTTTTTAGTTACAGATGAATTAGGTCATTTATTAGGAGTAATTAATGTTGATGATTTGAAAATAGTTAATACTTCCGAATGGCCTTTAGTTCAGGTGAAAGAATTAACAAAATCTGTAACAACAATGGAGGCTGTAACTGCGGAAACTCCCCTATTGGATGTAGTTTCTTTGTTGGAACAAAAGCAAATTAATGAGCTAACTGTTATTGGTGAAAATGGTGTCTTAGTTGGATTGATTGAAAAGTCTTCGATTAGGCGTTTGTTAGAAAAAAAATATCAAGTTAAACCTGCTTAAATTAAGATAAGGAGAAAAGCTTGAGTTGGTAAAATTGGATTTGTTTTTATATATCTTTAATTTTGGATAAAAGGTATGATACTAAATCCGGTTTATAGAGTATTTTTTATATAGATAGATAATGATAGATTTGAAGCTTATTCTAGTATTAAATATCTTTAATAATCGGATTTGGTATAGCAATCTCAAGCAAAGGTAACGGACATTTATAAATTTTTTCACTCACTCATAATTAGTTCAACTAAACCAATTCTCCATGACCAGTAAAAATAAGTTCTGCTGCTGCTACACCATAAAGTTTGTCAAGTTTATTATTGTCAAGATTAACTGTTTTACCATCAAATACAACCTCTCCATTTTTCAGAGCAATAGTCCGCTCAAAATAGCGACGTACCATTTGAACTTGATGTAGAGAACTAACAATAGTAATGCCATTTTCTCGGTTAAGTTCACATAATAATTCCATTATCTTACGAGCAGATTCCGGATCTAAAGAAGCAATAGGTTCATCTGCCAAAATAATTTTAGCTCTCTGTACTAAACAACGAGCGATCGCTACTCTTTGTTGTCCTCCAGAAAGTTGAGAAGCTCTTTTATAAGCTTGTTCTAAAATTCCTACTCTTTCTAATGCAGCAAGTGCCTGTATTTTTTCCTCTTTTGTAAATAGATGTAGTGCTGAATTTACTACAGACATTCGTCCTAAGTTTCCCACTAAGACATTTTCAATAACTGTCAGTCGCTTAACTAAATTAAACTGCTGAAAAATACAGCCTATTTGGCATCGTAATTTTCTAATATTTGAGTGAAATTTACCATCTGTTTGTAATGTTGTACCAAATATATAAACTGTACCTTTGTCTCCTTTTTCTAAACTATTTGTAATAAGGAGGTTGGAAATAAGGAATATTCTCTTTTTTATCCCCTTAAAATGGGAGGCGCGTACCCACAATTTTCCGGTAATAGCTGATAGATAAATAGCTGTTTTACTACCCCATTACTTCGTTTTACTAGCGCCAAGCATTCCGCAGGAAATGCTTACCTAAATAATTCATTTATAAGGTTTATTTTCTTGTTAAATTACCTTTTAATTTCTGTATTCAAAAAATTACTAAAAATAACAGTAGTTTTATTATTAATAGTTACCATCGTATTAGTTTTTCGCCCGCTAGTAAAAAGCTACAGTTATCCAGAGAAAAATTTGGCTGATTTTAGTCTACAACAACCTGGCCCAGTTTATAACTTTGGTGGTGGTGGTCTTGATGTGGACGAAGCAATCCAATGGATGATTAATCAAGTCCGAGGATGCTATTTTTGTACTAGAAGAGTAGATGTGATTGTAATTCGTCACTCTGGTACAAATGCCTATAATCAAGCAATTCTTGCTATGGATGGGGTAAACTCAGTGAAGACTCTGATTATTTCCGAGCGAGAGGATGCTAAAAAAGAGAATGTTGTAGAACAAATTCAGAATGCTGAAGTAATTTTCTTTGCTGGTGGTGACCAATGTCAATATTTACGGAATTATCGAAATACAAGAGTTGCTCAAGCTGTTAATTCTGTCATTGCTAAAGGTGGAGCAATTGGTGGGACAAGTGCTGGAGCAATGATTCAAGGTAATTTTGTATTCAATGCTTGTTCTAAGACAGTTACCAGTCAAACTGCATTAAAAAATCCATACAAAGATATTACCCTTAGTCAAGATTTTTTCCACTGGGAAAATTTGCAGAATACTATTATAGATACCCATTTCTCTGAGCGCGATCGCATGGGTAGGTTAATGACATTTGTTGCTCGTTTATTGCGGGATGGAATATCTTCTGAGGTTTTGGGTATAGGTATTGATGAAAATACTTCGTTAATTATAGATCAAAATGGTTTAGCTAAAGTAATAGGAGATAATTTTGTTTATTTTGTATTGGGAGACCATTTGCCAGAAAAATGTGAACCTCAAACCCCACTAACTTTTAGTAGGTTCAAAATCTGGAAAAGGAGAAATGGTGAAACTTTTGATTTGGGTAATAGACTTTTAAATAATAATTATTATGAGGTTAGTGTCGAGAATGGAGAAATTGATTCAAATCCTTATTAAAGTAATGGTATTTCAACCCAGGGAAAACGCATCTAATTTTTTTGACAAATGACCAAGATACAGTGGTAGAAAGTGGTCTGTGATACATTTGACTCCACGCTCTGCAAAAGAAAAGCTGGCGTTGGTGAATCAAGCTATGAAACTTAAATTTGGACAAGTATAAAGTTCTTTTCAGTTAATAGTGAGCGCGATCGCGATAGCGATGCGGAGCATTATCGCCATTCAAGCACAATCATAGCCACAATCACCAAGGCCGAAAAGCTATTGTCGCGTGAGCGATAGAACTCCGTTATCTCCTCCACGATACTGCTGAAACCAGCCTCTGCGTTTCATTTCGCTCCGCAAAACGCATTCTTAGTGGGAATTTCGCATCGGACTGACATGGGAATATTGATGGTTGCTCTTGCTATCTGCAATCAATTTAATTTACTCAATTTTTGTTTTTGCTTTTTTACCAAGGTCGCAGTATGCAATCACTTAATTCATTGAGGTAGATACAAAATTATTATTCAACTTTTCTTGTCGATATTACTGTCTGCAATAACTTTTAAACAATTAAACTAAAATAAATAATTGTTCTGCTACTTGATAGTAGAATAAAATTCTATTACCAGATATTTTTACTGATTTACATTCAGAATTTATTCTGAGCTGAATAAAACTTTTAGGAGGTAATTATTGTTCCATCCGGCTCTTTTTCGTTTATTTTTTATTCCAGTTTTTACAGTTTTTTCGCTTGTCAAGAAATTCAATGCTATTTATCTAATTACTGCCAAATTTTCGGGAGCATTATCTGTTCTAATTCTAGAATCATCCTCTTGAAGAACATCTAATACCCAATTTAATTGATTTTAAATCCCTCAATGACCACGAATAGCTTCAGCTAAAATTTCTGCATTATTTGATAAACTACTAATGTAATATCTTCGTTCGCGGCGTTGCATATTTGTGGGATGAATTGTAGTTTTGGAGTAAAGAGGAAGTAAAAGATGGGATTTACCTATTCCCAAAAGTTTCATCCCTTGATTCAGCAACGCTAAAAAATTAGATGCATTTTCCCTGCCAAGGTAAAGTTTACCTTTGACTATTAAACCAATTTCAACAATAGCTTCTCTCCAACATGATTTCTAAACTTGATTACTTTCCAATTTTTTCCTCAATATTTCTGCCATTTGCTGAATATCTTCCTCTGTTTGTGGAAATGGATACTTAGGACTTTCAGCATTTCCTCGTTTAATCAACCGTTCTATAGCATCATCATCTTCTCGATGAGCTAAAACATAAGACCTCAGTTGTTGGTGTGTTATTTTATTAAAGTCAGGTTTAGTCATCATTAAATCTCCATTTACTTCTAACTTCAGCATTATATTGTGATACCAAATACGGTTATTAAAAGTACCTTTTTCACCCATCCTCTATAACCATCTCCCCACCTTCCCAACTTCCCAAAAGGATACTCCATAAACCGGATTTAGTATGATTAATAAATGCAACCTAAAATTTAATCTAAGTCTGCATTCTATGAAGCTCCAAAAAAATCAGCAACAAAGAAAATTTATTCTTGCATCCACAAAAAAATCATGGTAGTATTTAATCATTACGCTTTACTCGTATATGCACATGAATTTTTATTCAACAAAAATATTAAGTCCATTAGTATAATAGTGCTTAAGGACTGATAAAACTAGAGTTGTGAAAGGGTATTTAGAAATCCTTCGCCACGCACCATTTTAGATTTATCAGTCCAATAAGCATATAAAATTTTTATTCAAGTGCATATTAGAAGCAACACACAAACAGGACTTACGCTTTTTTTTGGTTCTAAACGCTACATATCTATAACGTTATAGTTTTCAAAACTGTATATCCTTCCTCTACCTAACTAAATCCTGTGATAAATTAAGCCGACTCCGGTTTAGGCAAAGACGAAGGATGCAACAACAACTCCGCAGTCGATCGCTTCTCCACCATTTCCTTAGTAATAGTACAACGAGTCACATCCTTCCGAGACGGTAACTCATACATCACATCCAACATCAACTCCTCAACAATACCCCGCAAAGCTCGCGCCCCAGTCTTTCTCCTAAACGCCTCCTTAGCGATCGCCCGCACAGCTTCCTCCTCAAACTCCAACTTCACATTATCCATCCGCAATAATTTTTGATACTGCTTCACCAGAGCATTTTGAGGTTCCGTCAAAATTGCCATCAGAGTCTCCTCATCCAGAGGTTCAACCACAGCCACCATAGGTATTCGTCCAATCAACTCTGGAATCAAACCAAACTTAACCAAATCATTTGGTTCCATTTCCTTCATTAAATCTACAGACTTTTTCTCCTTAACCTGATGAATTTCTCCACCCTGCTGAATAAAACCCATTGACTTTTTACCACTTCTCTGATCTACTATCTTTTCTAGACCAACAAAAGCCCCACCACAGATAAATAGAATGTTACTTGTATCAATCTGAATACAATCTTGATAAGGATGTTTCCTACCACCTTGTGGAGGAACATTAGCAACAGTTCCCTCCAACATCTTTAACAAAGCTTGCTGTACCCCCTCCCCAGAAACATCTCTCGTTATAGAAGGGTTCTCACTCTTACGAGCTATCTTATCAATCTCATCAATATATATAATTCCCCGTTGTGCTTCATCCACTTCTAAATCTGCTACTTGCAAAAGTCGCAGCAGAATATTTTCCACATCCTCCCCAACATATCCAGCTTCGGTTAAAGTCGTCGCATCTGCCACTGCAAAAGGCACATCCAATAATTCGGCCAAAGTTTGAGCCAACAAAGTCTTACCGCAACCAGTCGGCCCTATCAACAAAATATTAGACTTTTGTAATTCCACCTCATCTTGAGAAGACTTGCCACTTTTTTTCGCCTCTACAAAACTCAAACGTTTATAGTGGTTATAAACTGCCACAGATAAAACCTTCTTACCTTCCTCCTGACCAATAACATGAGCATCGAGATAATTCTTAATCTCCCTAGGTTTAGGTATTTGACTAACAGACAATCTCTTAGCAGCAGTCCCTCGTTTTTGGGGTGAAGGTGCTGGACGTGGCATTGATGGTTGTGCCCCTGTAGCATTGGAGTCAAAAAGCTCCTCATCTAAAATCTCATTGCACAACTCTACACATTCATCACAGATATAAACCCCAGGTCCAGCTATCAATTTCCGGACCTGTTCCTGAGACTTGCCACAAAATGAACATTTTAGATGGGAGTCGTATTTAGACATAGCTGCCTCTTCTTACATTGCAGGGACAGACTCTCCTGGTACAGGAAGATTCTGTCTTGTAATAACTTGATCTATCAGGCCATAATTTTTAGCCTCTTCTGCGGACATAAAAAAGTCACGCTCTGTATCAATCTCTATTGTTTCTAGAGGTTGACCTGTATGTTCCGCTAGCAATTCATTTAGCTTACGTTTATGATAAAGGATTTCCTTAGCTTGAATCTCAATATCTACAGCTTGACCCTGAGCGCCACCTAGAGGCTGGTGAATCATAATTCTCGAACTAGGAAGGGACATTCTCTTACCTTTGGCTCCACCAGATAGAAGAAAAGCGCCCATGCTTGCAGCTAAACCATAACAGATTGTCACTACATCAGGTCGTACCTGTTGCATTGTGTCGTATATAGCCATTCCCGCCGTAACTGAGCCTCCAGGAGAATTGATATATAGTTGAATATCTTTTTCTGGGTCTTCAGCATCCAGGAATAACATTTGGGCTGTGATAGTATTTGCCAAATTGTCATCTACTTGAGTTCCAAGAAAAATTATTCTTTCCCGGAGCAGTCGTGAGTAGAGGTCAAAAGCTCTCTCTCCCATCCCAGATTGTTCGACCACCATTGGCACAATGTTACTAGGACCGGAGTAGACTTGTAACTTGTTATAATTACTAACTAAATTATCAGAATATTGGGATATAACCATTATACGCTGGTTTATTTATCAATTTTATATTTTGGGCTTCAGTATATTCTGAAGCTAAATAATATTATGCCGTACCTTTACTAATCTTGGTAGTCCGGTTATCCGGACTCTTGCCAATTTACTCTTCTTCCCCCTGAGAATTTTCTCCAGTAGCTACTTGTTCCGCCTCTACTTCTACAATAGTTTCACTAGCTTGAGGTATTTCTGACTCTACCTCAGTTTCTACTTCTGTTGTTTGGGGTATTTCTGACCCTGTGTCTAAAGTTCCTTGAGGGACTAATTCCACAGTTCCATTTTCTTCTAACCATTTGATGGTTTTTTCTTTTAACAGGTCTTCAGTAACTACTTGTCTTAATCTATCTGGATCGACATCCTTTCCTTTAAGTTGCTCCATTACCTTAGCTGACTCTGCTGCTATTTCCTCTTCCTCCACCGTAATAGACTCTTTTTTGGCCACTGTAGCTATGGCCAAATCTCTTCTCAACCTTTCAATTGCTTCAGGTCGCGATCGCTCTTGCATTTCTGGCAATTTATCACTGCTAAATAATTCTTTAACATCTATTCCATACTGGCTCAACTCCATGGCACTTTGGGCTAACATTTGTTGAACTTCATTCTTAATTAAAGTTTCTGGAATTTCTACTTCTATATGAGTCACCAGCTCATCTACGATAGCTTTTTCCTTATTTTGTTTTGTTTCTTCCTCTTTTTCTTTAGTAAATTTTTTCTCCAAGAACTCCCGTAATTCAGCTATTGTTTCAAACTCACTAATTTCTTGAGCTAAATCATCATCTAATTCTGGTAATTCCTTTTCTTTAAGTTCTTTCAGAGTCACAGTAAATAGTGCTGGCTTACCTGCTAAATCTGTCTCACTATATTCTGAAGGAAACTGTGCAGAAATTTCCTTTGTTTCCTCTGGGCTCATTCCCACTATTCCCTCAATGAAGCCAGGAATAAATTGTCCTTCTTTTAAATCCATTTGGAAATCTTGAGCCTTACCACCTGGCACTTCCTTGGGTTCTTCGCCCTCTGTTTCCGATGGAATTATACCAACAAAATCTACTATAGCCACATCTCCCAACTGAGCTGCTCTTCCTTCTACAGGAATTAATGTCCCCATTTGAGAGCGACGTTCTTCAAGAAACTCATCAACTTGGGCAGGGTCATACTTAGCTTCTTCCGCCTTAACCACTAATCCCTTATAGTTGTCAACTTTAGCCTCTGGCTCTACATCTACCTTGGCCGAGAAAGCCATTTCTTTTCCTGGTTCAAAATCTTTTACCAGCTCTTCAAACTGTGTTTTAAGTTCAAATTGGCCTATTGCGTTTATTTGCTCTTGTTCCCTTGCTTTTTCTAAGCAATTATTGATTAAGTCATCTAAGGCTATTGCCTTGATATAATCTTTCCCCATCCTTTGAATCAATATGTTTCTAGGTACTTTACCTTTTCTAAACCCAGGAATATTGGCCGAACGGGTATATTTCTGAATTACCTGCTCATAGGCATTCTTGGACATTTCTGGTGTGATCTCAATTTCCAGACCTATTTGGCTAGCTGGGAGTCTTTCCTGGGTAACTTTCATCGGCTTTTCTAATCTTAGTCAGTATTATAGGTTATGATTCTCTTAAGGTATATAAATAATATTCCTTAACTTGGGAAACTTGAAGTATAGTATTCCTATAGTTTCTAACACTTGTCTGTGTACATTACTCTATTATGTCTCTATTAGCGTCAGTAACAGCTTAACTTTAGGACTTTTTTAGGTTTATTGTTATTTACTGGTTGTTGCTAAACTGGAAGTAAATTGAGATTTTACACAGCATCAACATCAAATATTTTAGGATAAAATACTTGTAAGTGTCAAAAATGCTACATCTACTTACCTCTCTAATTCTCAAGTTGTTACAACATAATAGCCCTAATTGACTTGGGGGGTAAATTTAATT
>JBCDJM010000293.1:0-9961 GCA_038747755.1 Cyanobacteria bacterium P01_H01_bin.35 | reverse complement strand
TGACAGAGTAGGTAAAGTCTCCGGGGTCGTCTGTACCGTTAAAGTCTGGTGGTGCATCATAGAGCAACCCTTCCAATTCATCTGCTGTTAATGTCTCTCCGTTATTGACTACTGTGCCATCAGCTTTAGTTACTATTCCTAGTATTGGCAACCCAGAAACATTAATAGTTAAGATATCTTCTGGATCGACATCTGTAGGAGCTGTTAGTCCTACAGGTATATCTTGACTGCCTTCATCTACAATAATACTGTTACTATTTGCCACAGGAGGACTATTAGGAATAGTTTCATCTCCAGGTATTTCTTCTATCTGAGAACTAAACAGCAATTCTTCTAGAATGTTTTCAGCAAATATTCCCCCATAACTTACCAAAACCTCCTCCCCAAACGCCAAACCATCCCCAACATTCCCAACCTTAACCCCAAGTTCCCAACTACCGCCCAACTCTGCACAACCAACACGACCAACAGCAGCAGCAACACCTACCCCACTCAACTCATGCAACCTTTCTACAAAAGCTGCCCCAATATCTCCCGCAGCTACCTCGCAACCATACAAAAATATTCCACCACACCCGATCGCCCTTCCCCACTTTTCCAACTCCGCTCCGTATGCTGCCAAATTCCCAAGACTCAACCCAGTATTACCCAACTGCATACTACCAGGGGAACCATGACCAACAATATGCAGACTAGAAACCGGATAGTCAAAAATTGCCCTACTTACCTGTCTAACCCCATCCTCTCCAGATTCCAGAATTACAACCTTTGCCTCTGGCAAAACCCCCGATACCAACATCCCATAATTTTCCACCCTGGGGTCAATAACTACCAACATCCCTAAACCAGGCGATCGCTTACTTACCAAAAAACCATTCCTTGCATAATTTTGACAAAGAATATTATCATTTTGATTAGCAGTTAAAAGGTTCATAATCAATATTCCTAAATCTGGTTTATATTATCTTAGGAATTACGCAAACAAACCCGGTTTCTACAGTAAATCATTGTTTTGAACAATAGACATCTACAAGAAACCGGGTTTCTGGGTTCGCCTGCTTAAGTCCTGTTATATTTTTCCCTAACTTCAGCTTAAATTATGTAAATTAAGTCGAATTAATTATATAAATCTAAATAGAAATAACTCCATAGAAAAAACATTAAATTTTCATATTTTCCAGCCAACAACCCAACTTTTTTAACATTACTTAATATCTGTTTGTAGATATTTTCAATATTCTTATTTTTGATAAACTTTTTAATAAATTAGTTAACCCAATCAAAGTCTGTGAAATACTTCTTTTTATCAGAGGGATGGGCAATAGGTCAAATATGGACAGTAGGTGGCCTGTGGAATGAAATTGCCTGGAGACGAGCACCCGACATCAAAAAAATGTCAATCTGTCTGTGGGATAAAAACGAACAAATGTGGCTCCATCGAGTCGAAGATGCAGTCCTAATGGTCGAAGTTTATCCCACTGCTGAAGCTCAACAATCTGCTTCTAATCAAAATATTGGCAACGTTGTATTAACTCGCTTGATTGATGCCGAAAAAGTCTTGGAATATCTTTCCAATACCTCAGCCATTTGTCAAACTCACTAGCTCTTTTAAGTCAAAAGTCAAAAGTCAAAAGTCAAAAGTTAGTGAGTTTTAATTGAAATAGAAATTGCTATGGCAGTTGCGATTACTGTTAAGACTGAACTAGCTAAAACTAGGTCAATATCCACAATTAATACTATGTCCTTATTCGTTCTTCAATTTACTTGACTATTAACTTCAAAACTCTATACAATTCTTGAAAAAGTTTTAATTTTTATGCACTCATCTGGTAAACTTGGCCATTCTGTCCGAAATAATCTTGATCACAGGACAAATATTGGGACAATTTATTTTTGAAGAGAGCATAACAAGTAAAAGAAAAAAGCTTTCAGAATAGTTATCACTTACAGGAGGAGTGTAGTCAATGGGGCTACCTTGGTATCGCGTACATACAGTTGTTCTGAACGATCCAGGACGACTAATTTCCGTGCATTTAATGCACACTGCTCTAGTAGCAGGTTGGGCTGGCTCAATGGCCCTTTATGAACTAGCAATTTTTGATCCTAGCGATCCAGTCCTGAACCCTATGTGGCGTCAGGGAATGTTTGTTATGCCATTCATGGCCCGTTTAGGTGTCACCCAATCTTGGGGTGGTTGGAGTGTTACAGGAGAAGTAGCTTCCAATCCGGGATTCTGGTCTTTTGAAGGTGTAGCAGCAGCTCACATTGTTCTTTCTGGTCTATTATTCCTAGCTGCTGTATGGCACTGGGTTTTTTGGGACTTAGACTTGTTCTTTGACCAACGTACAGGAGAACCTGCTCTAGACCTACCAAAAATGTTTGGTATTCATTTATTCTTATCTGGTTTACTTTGTTTTGGCTTTGGAGCCTTCCACTTGACCGGAGTATTTGGTCCGGGAATGTGGGTATCAGATCCTTATGGATTGACGGGTTCGGCCCAACCGATAGCCCCTGCCTGGGGACCAGAAGGATTTAACCCATTTAATCCTGGTGGAATTGTAGCTCACCACATTGCAGCAGGAATTGTGGGAATTATTGCTGGTTTGTTCCACTTATCTGTAAGGCCACCAGAACGTCTATACAGAGCTTTGCGGATGGGTAATATTGAAACAGTTCTCTCTAGTAGTATTGCAGCAGTTTTCTTTGCAGCTTTCGTTGTAGCTGGAACAATGTGGTACGGTAGCGCTGCTACTCCTATTGAGTTGTTTGGCCCAACTCGTTATCAGTGGGATAGTGGTTACTTCCAGCAAGAAATTGATCGTCGTGTCCAAGCTGAGTTAGCAGCGGGCAAAACTGCTTCAGAAGCTTGGGAAAGTATTCCAGAAAAATTAGCCTTTTATGACTACGTTGGTAATAGTCCCGCTAAAGGTGGTCTATTCCGTGTTGGCCCAATGAACAATGGTGATGGTTTAGCTCAAGGTTGGCTTGGTCATCCTGTGTTTAAGGATAAGGATGGCGAGGAATTATTTGTACGTCGTCTACCTAACTTCTTTGAAACTTTCCCAGTTATTTTAACTAATGCTGAAGGTGTAGTTAAGGCTGATATTCCTTTCCGTCGTTCAGAGTCAAAATATAGTTTTGAAGCTCAGGGCGTAACAGCTACTTTCTTAGGTGGTGAACTTGATGGTCAAACGTTTACTAACTCTGCAGATGTTAAAAGGTTTGCTCGTAAAGCTCAGGGAGGTCAACCTTTTGAGTTTGACCAAGAAACTTTAGGGTCTGACGGTGTATTCCGAACTAGCACTCGTGGTTGGTTTACTTATGGTCATGCTTGTTTTGCTCTACTATTCTTCTTCGGTCATATTTGGCACGGATGCCGGACTTTGTTCCGGGACGTGTTTGCTGGTATTGATCCAGACCTAGAGGAACAAGTAGAGTTTGGTTTATTCCAGAAATTGGGTGACTTGAGTACCCGTAGGGAGTAAACACCATAAAACAAATACTAAAATTTGGCCTAAATAAAATAAAGGCCAATTAAAGAACTCTAAGCTTTAAATTTGATAAAAGTCCAACGATTACTTTGCAAAAAGTTACAAAGTATTTTCGTTGGACTTTTATTTCCTATGAACTGGTAAACTAATAAAGAATTGGATTTTCAGGAAATTCCCTTATGGAAAGTACAGCTTATATACTGGTATTAGCTTTGGCCTTAGGCGTAATATTTTTTGCGATCGCCTTCCGCGATCCACCTAGGATTGGAAAGTAATCATTTTTGATGAGTTTCCTATCGAAAAAATTGCCTTTTTAACTAAGTTATGAGTGCTGAGTTCTCAGCCCAGCACTCATAGCCAATAATTAAGAACAATTGGCCATCTCCTGGAGTTAGGCCAAATTATTTATATATGAAAAATTTCAAGTATGCTATGTCCAATTTGCCAACACACAAATAGTCGTGTTCTAGAGTCTCGTTCAGCCGAATCTGGTAAAAGTATTCGACGTCGGCGGGAATGTATGAACTGCCAGCATCGTTTCACGACTTATGAAAGAATAGAATTTGTTACAGTAACAGTAATCAAAAGGGATGGTAAAAAGGAGTCTTTTGATAAGTCTAAATTACTTAGAGGTATTATCCGTTCTTGCGAAAAGACTGGTATTGAAAGTAGTCGGCTTGAAGCTTTTGTGAATGAAATAGAGATTGAATTACAGGGGAGAACCCAGAGAGAAATTTCTAGTGCTGAAATTGGTGAAATTGTTCTGAGTAAATTGAGTGCTATTAGCGAAGTAGCCTATATTCGTTTCGCTTCTGTTTATCGTAAATTTCAAGGTATTCGAGATTTTGTAGATACCTTAAACCATCTACAAAATCAAAAAGATAATTTAGAATTTAATGCAGCTTTACCACAAAGCTCTGAAATTTCTCTACAACAAGATACTCCTGAGTGTGAAACACCAGCACCTTGTACAAATTAGTTTTGAACTTCACTATAACAGTAATTTACTTAAAGATATTATAGAAGCTAAGTATACAAAAGGGATAACTACAGAAAGCTAAAACTTGTCTAAAGTTCCTCAAATTAGTTGAGTGGTTGTTGCTAAATAAATTAAATTAACTAATTTGACAAATTGTCGTTCTCTGGCCTCAAAGTATGTTGCTGATCCTACGGCTTGCCTATAGATATGTAGCCGAAAAATTAAGGTATAAAGCCTATATCTCAAACCCCAGTTTTTCCTACCTCATGCGTAAGTCCTGATAGATTATGGGATAAGTATTCTGCTGACTTTAAGCTCGAAAGTTAGACATTAGCTGAGGTGAAGAATGAGCTACATATTTGTTTTGATGTCAGAAAAAGATAAATTCGGGAATTTATTAGTAATTAAGTGGCCGGAAAAATTACTAATATCAGGGTTGTGGAGTTGTGGTAAAATAAAGTGTTTTGAATCATAATGGTGGTTGAGGAACTTGGCTTGACTCGGTAAAATTTCTATTCTACTGATATATAGACCTTACTAGAGCATATAAACACTCTAGGTAAGTCGAACTCTAAATTAGAGTTATTAAAAAAATCAAGTTAATGCCTAAGCCTTGATTCGGCAAGTGGTATTAGCTACAAAAACTCTAATGGCCTGATAAGTAACAGTTGCTTACCTAAATTATACAAAAAAAATAGGTTTTTATCTGAAACCATAGTTTTTGTCAAGGAAAGTTTTGTCTCAATATATAACTTATAAAAAAGTATAAGTAGAGAGACTAAAAAAAACTCAATATTTCCTATTATTTGGTGAGAGAAAACTATCAAGACAAGTAAAAAACATTAAGGAGAGAAATCCCAAGAAAATACACGCATGATAAATTTGAAAACACCAGCCAAAGAAGTCGGCTTTACTCACGAAGATTTTGCAGCCCTACTAGATAAATATGACTATCACTTTAGTCCTGGAGATATTGTAGCAGGGACAGTATTTAGTTTAGAACCAAGGGGAGCATTAATTGACATTGGAGCTAAAACTGCTGCTTATATTCCGATCCAAGAAATGTCAATTAATAGGGTAGAAAACCCCGAAGAAGTTCTCCAGTCAAATGAGACAAGAGAATTTTTCATTTTAACAGATGAAAATGAAGATGGACAGTTAACTTTATCCATTAGACGGATAGAATATATGCGGGCTTGGGAAAGAGTCCGGCAACTACAAGCAGAAGATGCAACCGTGCGTTCCCAAGTATTTGCGACGAATCGTGGTGGTGCTTTAGTTCGGATAGAAGGGTTGCGTGGATTTATACCAGGTTCTCATATTAGTACGCGCAAACCAAAAGAGGATTTACTTAACGAAGAATTACCTTTAAAATTTCTAGAAGTAGACGAAGAACGTAATCGTCTAGTTTTAAGTCATCGTCGCGCCTTAGTTGAGCGGAAGATGAATCGCTTAGAAGTAGCAGAAGTCGTCATAGGTACAGTTCGTGGTATTAAGCCTTATGGAGCCTTTATAGATATTGGTGGTGTAAGTGGCTTGCTGCACATATCAGAAATTTCCCATGATCATATAGAAACTCCTAGCACTGTACTAAAAGTCAATGATGAACTGAAAGTTATGATCATTGATCTAGATGCTGACAGAGGCCGTATATCTTTGTCAACTAAGCAACTAGAACCAGAACCAGGGGCGATGGTGAAAAATCCACAACTGGTATACGATCAAGCAGAGGAAATGGCAGCTAAGTTTAGGGAAAAACTGATGGCTGCACAGCGAGGAGAGACAATAGAAGAAACAGCAGAAACAGCAGAAGCAGTAGAAACAGCAGAAACAGCAGAAGCAGCAGAAACAGCAGAAGCAGTAGAAGCACCGGAAGTTGAAGCAGTAGCAGAAGCAGTAGAAACACCGGAAGTTGAAGCAGTAGCAGAAGCAGTAGAAGCACCGGAAGTTGAAGCAGTAGCAGAAGCAGTAGAAACACCGGAAGTTGAAGCAGTAGCAGAAGCAGTAGAAGCACCGGAAGTTGAAGCAGTAGCAGAAGCAGTAGAAGCACCGGAAGTTGAAGCAACAGCAGAAACAGTAGAAGCACCGGAAGTTGAAGCAGTAGAATCTGAAAAAACAGAGGAGACTACATCATAAAGGCTGCTACAGTAGGTACAGATAGAGCAGCAGTAGCTAGAGAATAAACCTCTTGGTAATAGCAGATGAATAGGGAGTAAGCAAAATCGTAAGTTGAAAATATAAACAAATCAACAATAACTGAAAGCTATTCCCTATATCCTGCTCTCCTAATATTATGAATCATTAAAAATATTAGTAACAATCAAAAAAAAATTTATATACTAAACAATGGTAGCTATTAATTGTAGAGGTGTAATTTTCCAAGATATTCAAGCAATCATTTTTGATAAAGATGGTACTCTAGAAGACTCCCAAGAATTTTTAAGAAATTTGGGGCAAAAGCGATCTCGTCTCATTGATGCTAAAATTCCTGGAATCGGAGAACCTCTACTAATGGCTTTTGGGATTGATGGCAATAAGATTAACCCTACAGGATTAATGGCAGTTGGCAGTAGACGCGAAAACGAAATTGCAGCAGCAGCTTATATTGCTGAAACAGGTCGAGGTTGGTTAGAATCATTAAGTATTGCTCAAGAAGCGTTTGCAGAAGCTGACCAAATTTTACCAAAATCTATTCCTGGTGCTATGTTTACAGGGAGTCTAGAAGTGCTAAAGTATCTTTCACAAGCAGGTATAAAACTGGGTATATTGTCTGCCGATAATACAACAGCAGTGCAAAATTTTGTCAGATACTATCAACTCAACGATTATATTCAACTAGAAATGGGGGTTGATGACGGTCTTAGTAAACCAGATCCAAAACTATTTTTACAAGCTTGTCAAAAATTAGGAGTTAAACCAGTCACAGCATTAATGGTAGGAGACTCTCCCACAGATATAGAAATGGGGAAAAAAGCAGGAGCAGCAGGTTGTGTCGGTATTTGTTGGGGGAAACCGGAAGCTAACCACCTAAAGGCAGCAGATGTAGCGATCGCTAAGTTAGAAGAAATCCAAATATTGTGACAGATTAGTTGCATCACTTTGAAAAATAAAAATAATTATTTTTACTCGACAATAGCTATTTTGGTCGTTGTGAATATCAATGGCAAATAATTGTTAACTGTCAAAATCCAGTGGCAATAATTTATATATACACCAATCCTATTTTATTCCTGTCCAACATCTTAATCTTGTCATTTTTGTGAAATTTAGGGAATAGGTAGAAGAATCCTTTGATGTAGCCTAAGTAAAACGGTGGGATTGGGTTAATTATTTGATTTGTGTACTTGCATACAATACTTTGCTATAATTAATTAAGTTATTAACTCAGGGACAATCAATAAATAATTTATAATTTTCTGCCTCTTCTGGTCAAAATAGTTGATTGACCATAAAATATTATGTCAAGTGTGGATTTGTCAAGTGTGGCAATTTTAACTTTAATGTTGTAAACCCACGCCATTTACTATGTATATGCAGAATGGTATAAAAGACATAATAGCTGACTACAAACTGAGTTTTCTTTTGGATAGTTGACTTAATATGATAGCACAGAAAGTAGAAAGTAGTTATTTTGTACAACTATTATCCCTAAGTTAAAGCTTATTACTCGCTCAACTAATTTAAGGAAAAATATAGGAGGAACTAATATTGTCTAGTCGTTACCTATTCACTTCTGAGTCTGTTACTGAAGGACATCCTGATAAAATTTGCGACCAAATTTCCGATACAATTATAGATGCAATACTAGCGCAAGATCCACAAAGTCGTGTGGCTGCTGAAGTAGTAGTGAACACAGGATTGGTTGTTATTACTGGTGAAATTACAACTAAAGCGAATGTAAATTATATAAAACTAGCTAGGGAAAAAATTGCTGATATTGGATATGTTTATGCAGAAAATGGTTTTTCTGCTGATAGCTGTTCAGTTTTAGTAGCTCTTGATGAGCAGTCGGCAGATATTGCTCAAGGGGTAGATAAAGCTCAAGAAACTCGTGAACTATTAAGTGAGGAAGAACTTGATGCAGTGGGAGCTGGAGACCAGGGCCTAATGTTTGGTTTTGCCTGTAATGAAACTCCTGAATTAATGCCTTTACCTATTAGTTTAGCACACCGAGTTTGTCGCCAACTAACTGCGGTGAGAAAAACAGGTCAACTTCCTTATTTAAGGCCAGATGGCAAAAGTCAAGTCACTATTGCTTATGAAGATGGCCGTCCTGTTGGTATTGATACAATCTTAATTTCTACTCAACACGCTGCTACTATTGGTGAACTTACAGAATTATCAGATATTCAAGCAAAGATTAAAGAGGACCTCTGGAAATATGTTGTCGAGCCAATATTTGCTGGCATAGAGATTAAACCTGATTCACAAACTCGTTTTCTTGTCAACCCCACTGGCAAATTTGTTATTGGTGGTCCACAGGGAGATTGTGGTCTTACAGGACGTAAAATCATCATTGATACCTATGGTGGTTATTCCCGTCATGGAGGGGGTGCTTTTTCTGGAAAAGATCCAACTAAGGTAGACCGTTCTGCTGCTTATGCTTGTCGCTACATAGCTAAAAATATTGTTGCAGCAGGTTTAGCAGAAAAGTGTGAGGTTCAAATTAGTTATGCGATTGGTGTAGCAAGACCTGTTAGTATGATGCTTGAGACTTTTGGTACTTCTAAGGTTGATGAAGATAAGTTATTAGAAGTAGTGAAAGAAAATTTTGAGCTTCGTCCAGCCGGAATTATTCAGACTTTTAACCTCCGGAAATTACCTGGAGAAAGAGGAGGTCGTTTCTATCAAGATGTTGCTGCTTATGGTCATTTAGGACGTACGGATCTAGATTTACCTTGGGAACAATTAGATAAGGTAGAGTTATTAAAGGAAGCATTTAGTCCACAGTTAGCAACTACAGCCTAATTAGTGGCTATAAACTTTTAATTAGGGTTTGATCAAAAAATATTTTTGTAGGGGCGATTTTCGTGCCGGAATGCTCCGCAAACGCGAATCGCCCCTACAGAAGCAAATCACCCCTACAGGAGCTAGGAGAAACGGATAATTATAGAGGAGGTAGGAGAGGGAATTATCCCTTGACTTTTTCACCTTTGTCTGTTAAAAATGCTAAATTTTCGAGCTTTTTGGACAGAAAACCTTGCACTTTTTTTCGCTCCTAATAAGGTTAAGCCTCTTATTTATAAATGCTTTGAGAGTTCATCTACCAGTTCTAATTAGTAATAATGTTTGATTTTCAGCAACCAAGAGAGCTTTTTTCTTTTGGTTGCTAATTTATATTTATAGCAATTAGCAATTTAACTATCAGTAATCAGCTTTTTAATAATTTATATCATGTCCGGTAGCATCGGTATTGTACAGCAATGGTAGGGAACACTTAACTGGGAACAGACAGGAAGGAGGAATACTTAAGAGCAAGAAAAAAAACTTA
>JBCDJM010000292.1:0-9977 GCA_038747755.1 Cyanobacteria bacterium P01_H01_bin.35 | reverse complement strand
TCCCATTGATATTTAATATTAATTAGATTAGGTATTTGCATGACAAAGGTAATTTCAGTTATCAGTTATCAGTTATCAGTCCTAAAAACACAATTAGCATCCAAAACAAATAAACTATCATTCTGAAAAACAGTACAAATAGGTATAGTCGTTGCCAAAGCAGGAATATATCCCAACTGCAAAAAAGTAACCGCATCCTGTGCAGATTCATATTGCATTAACCAACTATTATCCTCAACATATTCCGGCGTAAAACTACCACGATGTAGCATCCAAAAATCAACTCCATACTTTTGAATAAAATTTTTCATATCCATTAAATCTGAACTATATTGAGCAACAATTAAATCTATAGTTCGTTCGCGAAACTGACTATAATAACCAACCTGATAAGGAATGGCATATTCCCTACCCAACAAAATAGAACGTTGAGCAAACGTAGGTAATAAATTTGCCTCCTCCTCCAAAGAAGCAATCAGAATATCTTCAGGTTGTTCTTGAAAAAATTCATATAAATCTGTGGCTCTTCCCACCTTATATTTAACCAAAGGAAAACCTTTAACAAAAGCAGGATATAACACCAAAGATGCCAGAATTAAACCTGTTAAAGCTAAAGAAATAATAGCCTGAAACTTAATAGGAGACCTTGGTCTATTTTCCGCCCAATTAAACAAAGCATCAATAATTAAAGTAAGAGTGATCGCCGTTGCCAAAGCAATAATTATGCGGAAACTTAATCCTGTATATCTACTAGGAAGATGTAGCCGAAAAAGTAAAGCATGAGCAATAAAAAACATTCCTAAAGACGACAGTAATAAATGCACCAATAACCAAATACGACTCGTAATATTTTTAATTAAAGGAAAAACAGAACCAAAAGACAATAAAAACGGCAATAATAACCCCGCACATTGAGTAGCAGGAGTAAACAAAGACTTAGGAAACATCCCACTACGTTTACCAGTTAACCAAAAATCTTTGGGATGAACATGAAAAAATGTACTCCTACCATTTGGATAAAATTCCCTTAATTTCATCGCCGCTTCTCGACTAATAGCAGGTCCGAATTCCGAAGAACTTAAAGCATAAGGCAATAAAACAAAAAAAGCCGTACTTAAACCAACTCCAGAAAGTAAAAAATTCTGTTTTTCTGATGATAATTGAAACCTGCCATTTCTCCAGGAAATTAATCTCAAAATTAGCATTCCAGAAGCAACAAAAACATACTGTGGATAAAATAATCCCACCAGAGCGATCGCTATCCCCATTCTGACCAAAGAACCACGAATGAAATAATATAAAAAAGCCAAAAAAAATGGATAAACAAAAGCTCTAGGAGTAGCAGAAGCCACATCATCTTTCATCCAAATAGCCTGATTCATTACCAAAGCTGCAATAAATCCTGCCATTGGTACAGGCAATATTTCTAAACAGATTCTAAAAATATAATAGGTGCAGATTAAACCAAGAATAAAAGGAATAATTTTTGCAAAAAAAAACGGATTAATTCCTATAAATGCTGCACTTTTATAAAGCCAAGTATATCCGGCAGGAGCAACAGATTGAAAATAGTCAGCAATTAGATCATTAGGAAATAAATCAGGATTAAAAAAACGTTGCATCCAAAAAATATGTTGTCTGGCATCATCTTGAACACTAAGACTACTAACAAAAGCTTTTTTCAGTGCTAAAAAACCATAAACCACAGCAAAAGTCATGCTCAGACTAAACCAAAATATCGCCCCTCGATATGATTTTTTATTAATAGGATAAGTCGAAAATTTATGTAAATTTGAAATTAACATTTACCAAGAAAAATTTATTGATTAGGCTTATTTTAACAGATATTTAAAATATTTTTTTCTGCTATTGCCATAGAAATTGTTTTCTCCAACCTTTCCGAATAACTATAGCAATTCTAAATAGGTTGCGGGTAATCAAAAAGTAGATAAAAAACCTGAAACTCCTGCCAGTTAAGTGTTACCTCTCCCCTAAAAGCAGTAAGGTTTTTATACACAAATAAAATAGGAATGCTATATTTATACTGATTATGCTTGGAATTTGCTGTAACTTTTGGGAAATTAGGAGAAATTAAGGACTTCTGTTCAAAACTTAAATTAAATTGCTATAAATATAAAAATCTTATTTTACTTATCAAATTTTATGAGGGTTTATGATAGGTTTTGTATACAAAGTTTTCCACTATCAATATAAGTTTTAACCATATTATGAATTTGTTACAAAAGTTTAGGATTATACAGATTAAGTTTAGGCTATACTTCAATATGGTAGTGGTAAAATACTTTAACTATAAATATCAAGATATAAATTTTGATTTGTATCAATACTATCTAAATATAGCAATCTTATTTTAGTTATGATATATTGTAAGCTTTGAGGGAATAAATAATATTGAAATTATCACATATGATTACTATATCTATTTACTAAATTTTCAGTAAATAACTTATTAGAGATATCAATAAATATTGAGTTTTTTATAATAAAAAAAGTACGCTTATTGAGTAACAAGTAATCTTTGTGGAAAGCTGCCAATATTTAATGCTGTTTCCGTTCTTTACCATTCCTTATTCAACAACATTCAATTTCCATATCCCAGATAAAAACCCTATAGATATAATATCTTTTATGGAACCACCAATTGAACGAATACGACTTTCTCAAGTAGCCAAAGAACAGTTAACAAAACTTAAACGTAATACTAAAATTGACCAGTGGAATATCCTTTGTCGTTGGGCATTCTGTTGCTCTTTGGCAGAATCAAGTATTCCCTCTCCAGTGTCAATTCCTTCTGATAGCAATTTAGAATTAACATGGAGAATTTTTGGCGGGAAATTTTCTGACATATTATTGTTAGCTCTTAAGCAACGTTGCTATAATGACGGAATACGAATAGAGCAAGAAACTTTGGCCATTCAATTTAGGCTCCATTTGCATCGAGGCATTGGGTATTTAGCTAGTAACCAAAATATTAAAAATATAGAAGACTTAATTGTAACTTTTATTTCCTAATAATCAAATCTCTACTCACTAAACAATAATAATACTAATAGTAGTAGTTATTGGAATGAAATAAATTCATTAATTGAGGTATTCTAATCATAAACTTAAGGTTAAAACAGCTATAATTTCAGTCAAAAATAAAGTATATCAGTAAAGATAGAGGAAAATAATTATGGTAGTTAATTCTAAACAGAAATATATAAATATTATGGAACAGATGGTAGCAGATGAAGTAAATCGTCAAATTACTTTACTACCTCAAAAGTTAGCCAAATATATTAAGCGAGCTGATGTAGAAACTTATGCTCTTAATCGTCTTCCGCCCCTATATGCTTCAAGTAAAGAAGGTTGGAAATTCCAGACAAAAAAAGCAGAAGGAGATTATCAAAAGCAGATTGTTGCTGGAGTACGTCATGCCTTTGCTGCAGTACAAAGAGATCTTCTCAGAAACTCAACTCCTTTATTTGTAGAAGAAACTAAAAAAGCATTTTCATCTACTTCAGAATCTGAACAAGACAAAAGTAAAGACTATAGCTGGCATCATAGTCGCTACTATCGCTTAGGAAGTGCAAGAAGATAAATGATTATTTTGCTTAAAATGGCTGATAGTTAGTAACTTACTACTAGCCATTTTATACAAATAAAGAATATTTTTGAATGAAAATAATTGCAATTCAGTAAGATTAACTCTTTGACTACTTTTACACATTAAAAAAAATGTTATTTCTCTTGCTTAACTAAGTGTTTAATAACAAAGGGAAAAAATGTGCAACAGGACCTTGGCCACCACCAATTTTCAAAGCATATTTTAAAGCATTTGTGACATAATCTTTAGCCAATTTAACAGCAGAAAATAAATCTTCCCCCCGAGCTAAATTAGCTACTATTGCTGCCGATAGAGTACAGCCAGTACCATGAGTATTATTAGTCTCAACTGTGGCAGTTCTTAAAATTGCAAAGCGCTGCCCATCAAACCAAACATCTGCTCCGCGCAAATTATTTTTCAAAGCACCCCCCTTTACCAGAACAGTCTTCACACCTAATCTATGAATTTTCTCAGCTGCCAGTTGCATATCATCAATATCATTAATATCTAAACCAGCCAAAATTTGGGCCTCATAAATATTAGGAGTAACAATACTAGCCTTTGGTAACAAAAAATCCCGTAAAGCTCCCACCGCCGAATCATCAATCAACTGAACACCTGCACGGGAAACCATTACTGGATCTACCACCAATTGTTTTAAACTTAAAGCTTCCACTGCCTCAGCTACAACCAAAATAATCTCTTGGTTGAGCAACATTCCTGTTTTACTCGCGTGGACACCTATATCTTTAACAACTGCTTCAATTTGTGCTTTAACCGCCTCTGGCAACAAAGCATCAACCCTATTAACTCCCAAAGTATTTTGAGCCGTAATACAAGTCAAAGCACTTGTACCATGAACACAATGAAAAGCAAAAGTACGCAAGTCTGCCTGAATACCTGCTCCACCACCACTATCAGAACCAGCAATAGTCAAAGCAACAGGAATACTTGATTCTATCAAATTAACCATAACAATTGATATAATAAGTAGTAGTGCTTTCAGGAATTTCCTAGTTGAGAGAGAGAAAAGGCAATAGGCAAAAGGCAAGAGGAAGTTAATAGAATCTGTAATTAATTTTGTATAGGAACTTAGATTTATTGGAAAAGTTTTAATATGAAACCAACAATTTTATCCTCCTATTCCCTATCCCCTATTCCCTATTCCCTATTCCTTTACTATATCCAGAAATTTCCTTTGCTTTAATCTTAACGAAAAATCAAGGTAGAAAGCCTTCCATTTCAAGAGAAAAAAAGAAATAATATTTCCTTATATTCAATCAAGAAAGGTTTTTCTTCAGGTAATTATCCATTATCCATTAATAAACTATCTATTATTAGGTGGGTTTCGTCGCCTTTGTAGAAAGTCAGGAATATCTAATCCTGGTAATTTTTTCTGTGGCTCATTATTTTGAGTAGGAGTTTGAGTAGGACTCGGTACTTGTCGTCTTGGTTGTACCTTTTCCTGGGTAGGCTGAGTTTGTACTTCCCCACTAAAACCAGTAGCTATAACAGTAATTTTAATTTCTCCCTGAAGTTTATCGTCAATTACAGCCCCAAAAATAATATTGGCATTAGGATCGACGACTTCATAGATAATCTCAGCAGCAGCATTAACCTCATGTAAGGTTAAATCGGTACCACCAGTAATATTAAATACAACTCCTCTTGCTCCTTCAATAGAAGACTCAAGCAAAGGAGAAGAAATTGCCATATTTGCTGCTTCCCTTGCCCTAGACTTACCAGAACCCATACCAATTCCCATTAACGCCGAACCAGCATCAGCCATAACTGCTCTAACATCAGCAAAGTCAACATTTACTAATCCAGGCACAGTAATAATATCTGAAATCCCCTGTATACCTTGACGTAAAATATCATCTGCAATTCTAAAAGCCTCCTGTACAGGAGTTTGTTCATTAATAACAGATAGCAAGCGATTATTGGGGATTACGATTAAAGTATCTACTCTAGTTTGTAGAGCAGTAATTCCTTCATCAGCTTGAGTAATTCGGCGTCGTCCCTCGAAAGTAAAAGGGCGAGTCACAACCCCTACTGTTAGAGAACCTGCCTCCTTAGCAATTTCAGCAATAACTGGAGCAGCACCAGTACCAGTACCGCCTCCCATTCCAGCAGTAATAAATACTAGATCAGGATGGTCTAAAGCATTAGCTATTTCATCTCTAGATTCTTCAGCAGCTTTTTGTCCAATAGCAGGATTACCCCCTGCCCCCAAGCCTCTTGTGAGCTTTTGTCCAAGTTGTAGGCGTTTAGGAGCATGGGACAGAGTTAAGGCTTGGGCATCTGTGTTAACCGTCCAAAATTCTATACCAGAAACCTCACTAGCAATCATTCGGTTAACAGCATTGCCGCCACCCCCTCCCACACCAATTACTTTGATTTTGGCCGCATTGCTTGGCACGATATCATCACTCCTGGATTCTTCTTTTGTTATACCTTTGGGGTCATAATCTTGTTCTCCATACAATCCTGGGCTATTACGAAATGGATTAGAGACTTTTTTTGGCAATGGAAAACTTCCTTGTCCTTGAGATTGGGGACTTTCATTATTGACCCCTTGTTGATTATTCACTATCATTTATTGGGGATGGTAGATATACAGTTTTTTTTACTCTAAGTTAGTTTATAGCCTACCAGGATAGCTCTTGGCAGAGATTAATCAATCATATTCTAAGATATGTTGCACTATAATCCAACAACCGCAGAATGTTTATTAATTTTTCTTTTTTGGGAACTTTCCTAATGATGAAGCGTCTTTACTTTAATTAAATTTTGATATATAGCAATCAGGAATGAGATGTGAGAATTTTTATGATAGTTAGTAGAAGCTCAAAACCTTAAAAATTCTGACTCCTGACTCCTGACTCCTAACTACCACCAAAATCTTACAACTAAAATAGGATTGCTATAGCAATCCGCACAACTGAATAAACCATTTTATTTAACCAAGTCTAATCCTCAAAATACTTTTAAATTAGAAATTTTTATAGATTTAATTTGACCGAATTTTAATTGCTCTAGATTTATTAGGTAACTGAATTAAAGGAGAGTCTGGATTTTTTAAATCGATATAGGCCATTCGGCGAATATCAATTTTATTAGGTAATTCTCGCATCTGGTCTAAGACATTTAATTGTTCACTAAATCGAGAACTATACTGTCCGAGATGTACTAATCCTAATTCAGTTGTCAGAATTAAATTTCCTGGATCTTCCCAATTAATCTCAAATACTTTAACAGGGCTACGACTTAAACTTTGGTATAGAGGATGCCAATATTGACGATATTGTTCAGTAAAACCAATTACTTTTAGAGTAGGTAAAGATCCCGTTCTTTCTAGAGCAGAAAAACTTTCTAAAGGTATCCAGTTACCATGAGCATCTAACCATCCCATTTTTTGTGAGTTACCAGTTCCTACCTTACTTTTGAATTGAGTAATTGCTACAGGGCGTCTTTCTGTAATCTCTATCCTTAAACTCGGAGGAAATAAATGACGACTAATTTTTGCCTTAGCAATTGGACTATGTGACTCTAAATTCTGAGCTAATATTTGTGGTTTAATTCCCCAAAGAGATTGAGGATAATCTAAAGTAATTAGAGATAATATTGCTCTGTCTGAAAGTAATTGATTACCTTCTACGGTTAATTGTTCCTGTTTAGTTATTAGCCAAATTGGTTGAGTAATTGCCCATAGTAGACCTGATGCTAAACCACTAACTGCTAATATTTGCCAGATTATAATTACTAATTTTAAACGTCGTTGACGGCGTAATGTTTGTCGCCGACTTGCTAAATCTGATTCAGAAACCGATCCAATACTATTAGCCATTTAATTTATTTAAGGGAATAGGGAATATACTAATTAATAATTAATAATTGATAATTAATAATGGATAATTGATAATTAATAATTAGGGTTTGCTGATTAAATCTCAAACCATTGACAGATAAAGGTATTAGCCTTTTTGAGTATGAAATACCTTGGTTTTCAGCCTTTGATTGAGCCTCAAAAACTTACGATATTGGGGTGACGCGAGGCAGAAAAATCACTCTTGCTATACTTTCTGACTACCTTTTGTATAACTCCTATTTTTCCTGATTCTTAACTACTCCCCACTCCCTACTCCCTAGCTCAAGAAAAAGTATTTATTCAGCAAACCCTAATTAATAATAATTGAAGTACCACTCAGCACTCAGCTATTGGCTTATTCTTGATGTATAATAGACGGTTAAAAGCTTCAAAAAACGCACCACTAATTTTTCAAACTCTTGTGAGAGATTTAAAACCTTGGATTTTTAGCTGAAAGCTAATGCTAGTTAATAATTAATTATTACCTCTTTTGTAATAGAAGAATTGACTTAAAGGATTTTTTTTATCCATGAATAGAGGGGCTTTATACCTTAATTTTTCGGTAAGAGCTTTTTTGATTGACAACGGGAAAAATGTCAGTTTTTTAAGCTTTCTTTAGTAATTTCCTAAAAACTAATAACTGACTCCTTTAGGGTGAAAATAATAATTGATGCTTTGACCCCTAAGTATTGACATACCTCTTGCTCATATTAAAAGAATACAGGAAAATGATACTCAACAATATTACACAATACTACTTTGTTTATATATAGGAAAACAAGTGTTGAGTGAACTAGACTTAATTAAATTTTACAAAGCTTGTAACCCTAGCAAGACTCTAATAGTAGGAAACCCTGAAGATAAACAATATTACATAGATTTTGCAAGTGTCAGGGGTAGTGACATTATCCGAAAGTTAGAAAGAACCATAACACTTTTATCTGAAAATCAGCCATCTTGTCAACTCTTTACAGGACATATAGGTTGTGGTAAGTCCACTGAATTATTTCGATTGAAAGATAAACTAGAAAAACAGGGATATCATGTTGTTTACTTTGAGTCTTCAGAAGACTTAGATATGGGAGATGTAGATATTAGTGATATTTTGCTGGCGATCGCTCGTCAAGTCAGCGAAAGTATGGAAAAAGCTAAAATTAAAATTAAACCAGGTTACTTCCAAAAACTATTTACTGAAATATCAGAACTATTACAAACCCCTATAGAACTTTCAACAGAGGCAGAATTATCTGTTGGTATTGCCAAAATTACTACTAAAACTAAGGACTCTCCTAGATTACGTTCTCAATTAAGACAATACCTAGAGCCACGAACTAATACTATTCTAGAATCAATTAATCAAGAATTATTAGAACGTGCCAATACAGAACTCAAACGCCGAGATAAGAAAGGACTTGTTGTTATTGTTGATAATTTAGACCGTGTAGATAACTCACCCAAGTCTTGGGGACGTACTCAACCAGAATATTTATTTGTAGACCGAGGCGAACAACTCAAAAAACTAAACTGTCATCTAGTTTACACAATTCCCCTCACTTTAATGTTCTCTAATGATTATGGCAGATTATCAAGTCGATTTGGAGTTAAACCAAAAATATTACCGATGGTACCTGTACAAATTAGGTGCAAAAAACCCACAATGGAACCTAATGATTATGAACCGGGCATGACATTATTAAGAGAAATGGTATTAGCTAGAGCTTTTCCAGAAATACCTTCTCAAAAACGTATAGAATTGATCCCCAGTCTTTTTGATACCCCTGAAACCCTTGATAGACTTTGCCGCATTAGTGGAGGTCATATGCGAAGACTGTTAATGTTGCTCTATAGTTGTCTCCAACAAGAAGATCCTCCTTTCTCTAGTGACTGTTTAGAAAGTGTGATTCAGGAATACCGAGACGATCTAGTTAGAGCTATTACTGCTGATGAATGGGAGTTGTTATTTAAAGTAGTACAAAATCAAAGAGTTACTGGGGAAGAAGAATGCCAAATTTTACTCAGGAGTATGTTTGTTTTTGAATATCGAGATAAGAATGGTCATTGGTTTGGAATTAATCCATTATTAGCAGAAACTCAAAAATATGCTAGTTGGATAATGGATAATGGATAATTAATAATTAATAATTAATAACTGATGAGAGACCTGGAAGAAAGTCAGTCTAGTAGTAGACCTGATGAGTAATAATATCATTTTCGTTGGTGTCGTTTGTGCAAAAGCTGGGAAAATATCTACCTAACATATTTAAGGTTTTTCCTTCTATTGTAGGGGGGTGAAAGGTCTTTTGCTTCTTCCTTATTCCTTACCAAAAAAAGAGGTCAAAAGCCTCCCTCTTTTAACTATGCTTTATAAACATCTTTCTTAACATAAAATTTGACACGCATAGACAAGTTATGTGTAAGTCTGGGAGAGGCTTTTTTTGGAGAAATAATAATTGAAAAATACACTATGAGTGAGGACTGTAGACAAAATTCTTACTC
>JBCDJM010000291.1:0-9998 GCA_038747755.1 Cyanobacteria bacterium P01_H01_bin.35 | reverse complement strand
ATAATAATGATTATTAATTATCTCTAAATTAAAAATATCTGAAACAATAAATATTATAAATTCTTTTCTCCTGACTCCTGACTCCTGACTCCTAACTCCTAAAAACAAGCACACTGTAGAAATATTTTATGAAATTGGTATTAACTTCTAGAATCAACACAAACTCGGTTGCGCCCTTGAGATTTAGCTTCATAAAGTGCTAAATCTGCTTTCCTAATCAAATCGCTAATTTGGGATTCAGAATTATCTTTCTGGAGGCATGATTTTCTAGTAGCAATTCCACAACTAATTGTGACACAATTAATAACTTTTGAACCCTGATGAGGAATAGCAGCATCTTTGATACTTTGACGAATTTTTTCCGCAATATGAACTGCTCCTTCCCTATCTGTTTCTGGCAAAACAATTACAAATTCTTCACCACCATAACGAGCTACTAAATCAGCAGGACGACTAACATTATGAATAATAATATCAGCAACTTTCCTTAAGCAAGTGTCTCCTGCTGGATGGCCATAAGTATCATTATAAGCTTTAAAAAAATCTACATCACATATTATAATTGATAATGGTAAATCATTTCTATTAGCACGTTTCCACTCAGTTTCTATAAACCGATCAAAGTGGCGACGATTAGCAATCATTGTTAAACTATCTACAGAAGCTAAACGCTCCAATTCTTGATTTACTTTTTCCAATTTTTCAGTCAACATCTGTTGTTTTTCTACTTGTCGTCGTAGTTCACTCATTGCCCATTGAATTTCTAATAAGCGTCGAACTCGTTGACGTAAAACTGCCCAATGAATAGGTTTAGTCACATAATCTGTTGCCCCTACTTGGAATGCTAAATCAACAGATGCTTGGTCGTCAAGCACTGTAATCATTAATACTGGGGGACTATTTTCTCCTAATAGCTGATGTAATTTAGCACAACAGGTAAACCCATCCATTCCTGGCATCATTGCATCCATTAGTATCATATTTGCTAATTGTTTTTGACAAATTTCTAAGCATTCTTCTCCATTATTTGCTTCAATAACTTGATAACCATCTTTCTCCAATATACGGCGTAGTATTAGTCGAATAGTTTTTTCATCATCAACTACCAATATTCGTGGTGGTACAGTCCAAAAATCTGGCTTAATCATCTTATGAATTTATTTCAAATTTTTGATTTCAACGTTATTTTAACTCTATGATATTCTTGGTTAATTAATTCCATTAGTTCCTCTGCATTTTCTGTTGTACCCATACGACCTATTGCTTCTAATTCCCCACATAGTTCAGCTAAATTATTAGCTCCCATAGTTAAACTCAGAGATTTTAGAGCATGAGCAGAATTTCTTAATTCAACTGGATCTTTAGTTACTATTGCTGCTATAATTGCTTCTCTTTTTTGAGGAGATTCCCCTAAGTAACTGTTAATTATTTCTTGTAAAATACTTTCGTCTCCTCCTGCTGCTTGCTCTTTTAAATATTCAAATACTAATTTATCAATAGCTGGAGTTGTAAAATTTGATTTCTGTTCATTAAAAAAATCTAATGAAACTGAAGATACACTTTCACTTTTTTCTTCTTCCTCTAATTCCAGATTATTGGCTTCAGTAATATTTGATTTTGCTTGATTTTGATTTTCCAGCAGGTTCAAATTTGCTTCTGGGATAAACTCTTGATTAATTTGATTTGACTTTAAATCAACCTCTGTGTCTGTTTCAACGAAAGAATTTACTAAAGATAAACTTTCACTTTTTTCCTCTTTTTCTAATTCCAGATTATTGGCTTCAGTAATATTTGATTTTGCTTGATTTTGATTTTCCAGCAGATTCAGACTTGCTTCTGGAATAAACTCTTGATTAACTTGATTTGACTTTAAATCAACCTCTGTTTTTGCTGTAACTCCTACTTCCTGACTCCTGACTCCTGACTCCTGATTCCTAGTGATATAATTTTTTAATGCCTTAATTAATGCTTCTACTTGAACTGGTTTACTTATATAATCATTCATTCCTGCTTCTAAACATTCTTCGCGATCGCCACGCATTGCATGAGCAGTCATTGCTATAATCCAAGGCCGTTTAGTTTCAGGGAAAATTTGGCAAATTCGTCTTGTTGCCTGTAAACCATCCATCTCTGGCATTTGTACATCCATGAAAACTACATCATAGGGTTGACGACGTAATGCTTCTAGAGCTTCTAATCCATTATTTGCCAAATCCGCACGATAACCTAACCTCTCTAAGACAAGTAAAGCTACTTTCTGATTCACAACTACATCCTCTGCTACCAGGATGCGTAATGGTAACAACCTAAATTCTGCTTCATTACTCAATATTGATTTTACTTCTGAAGTTTTCGGTTTAAATGATATTGCTTGTTTTCCAAGCACAGAAACTAACATCTCATATAAATTAGACTGTTTAATTGGTTTACTCACAAAAGCTGCTAATGAAGCTCTACCTGCAATTTCTTCTGATGTCAGTTTGCCTACCGAACTGAGAATTACTAAAGGTAATTCTTGATAATTTGGTATAGATTGAATTTTTTCTGCTAAGGTTAAACCATCCATTTCTGGCATTTGTAAATCTAGTATCGCAATATCAAATTTTTTCCCAGAGTTAATTAATTTTAAAGCTGCTGCTCCTGAATCAACTGCTTCTACTTTCATTCCCCAAGATTGTACTTGAAGCGTAAGAATTTTACGATTAGTTGCATTATCATCTACAACAAGTAGTTCCTTCCCAGTAAGTTCAGGTTGTGGTTGTTTAAGGTCAGATTCTGTAGTGGTTTCAGTTGCCATTGCCATCATAGTAAAATGAAATGTCGAACCTTTACCTACTTCCGTTTCCACCCACATATCGCCACCCATAGCTTCACTTAACCGTTGACTAATGGCTAAACCTAATCCTGTACCCCCATATTCTCGAGTCATAGAAGCATCAATTTGACTAAAAGGTTTAAACAATCTTTCTAATCGCTTTTCAGGAATCCCTATACCTGTATCTTTGACAGCAAATTCAACCTCATATAGGTTATCAACGGGTGTGTGAATTTTCTGACTCACAGAATTTGTCTTGGTTTGGTTATTACCGCTATTTTTGACCTGAGATAATTCCTTATGAGCTGATAACCATTTTCTCCCATCGACTGAAACAATTACTTCCCCACTAGCAGTAAATTTAACTGCATTAGAAAGTAAATTAGCAAGTATTTGCCGTAACCTTGTCACATCCCCTACTATTGCTTCGGGAGTATCTTGACTGATAAAGTATACTAACTCTAAACCTTTAGCGCCTGCTTGAGAGGCGACTAAATCTAAGGCTGATTCTACACAATTTCGGAGATTAAATGGTTGATCTTCTAATTCTAGTTTTCCAGATTCAATTTTAGAAAAGTCTAGAATATCATTAATAATTGTGAGTAATGAATCACTACTATTACGGATAGTATCTACAAAATCTTGTTGTTGAGAGTCTAATTCTGTATCCAGTAATAGCCCTGTCATGCCAATTATTGCATTCATAGGAGTTCTAATTTCGTGACTCATCATTGCTAAAAATTCACTTTTGGCTCTATTAGCAGTTTCAGCATCCTGTTTAGCTTTTTCTAATTCTAAATTTTCAGTTTGTAGTTGGATTTGTCTTTGTTTTTCCTGCTCTAAATGATCTGCTTGTGCTAGAGCAATTCCTACTTGTGCTGCCATCGACTCTAATAGATCGATTTCTTCATCCTCCCAATGACGGTGGCGATCGCATTGATGTAAAACAATTACTCCATTGGGTTTTCCTTTGTAGGAGGTACGAACTGCTAATATTGACTTAATTTCTAATAAGCAACAAACATCCTTATCTTTCATTAATAATGGATCTAAGTAGCTATTCTCCCTGCTTATAGCTTTATCTTGGGCCAAGACTTTTTCCAGAGCATGGTTTTCTTTCAATGCCAATGATAGACCTTGCATTGATTCATATCCTGGTTCAAGATATTCTATTACTAAAGGAATCTGTGGTGATGGTTCACTAATATAGTAATAAATTAAACACCGATTTACTGTAAATGTCTGACCAATTAGTTTGACTGCTGTTTGAAAAATTTTCTCACTGTCTTGGGTAGAACGAATTTCTGTGGTTAACTGTTTGTGAAGTAGAATTTGTTTGATTTGGTTTTCTAAGGCAGCTTTTGAGGAATGACGTTCTATTTGATTTCCTACCCATTGTGCCATTAATTTTAATAAATGGCGATCGCTTTCTTTAAATGGTTCTTTCTTTGGATATGGACTAGCAAAGCTAAGAGTACCGTAGATTTTTCCTTCTACCATCACACGAAACCCAATATAAGTTTCTAACTTAAAAAATGTCTGAGCATAAGCAGGATGATGCTGCCATTCTGAATTTATGGCAGTTTCAAAACTAATTGGTTCATTTTTTTGAATAGTTTCGCTACAATATGTCTGTTTTACATTAGTTGTATCCCCTGCTTTAATTGGAAAAGGAAATCCCAAGGGTAATTGGGAGGCGACTACTTCATAACGTTCTTCTGTTATCTTTGCTAAAATACCTATTTCTGTTCTATATCGTATTCGCCCCATACCCAAAATTCTTTGAAAAATAGCATCCAGGTCTAAGTTAGTTTCTGAAGCTACTGTGTAGAGACCTCGAATTACTGCTTCTGCTTCCTTTAGTTCAGTTTCTGCCTGTTTTTGTTGCGTAATATCAGTAGCAATACCAACAAATCCAATTATTTTACCTTCACTATCCCGTTCACTTGTAATTACTACGCTTACTAAAATCTCAGAGCCATCTTTTTTAACGTAATACCATTCTTGGGGTTGATAAATTCCTTGTCTTGCTGATTCTACTAAAATCTCAAAATCTTTAATTGGGTTATTGAATTTCTGAGTTAGTTCCTTACCGCGTTCTATTAGTTGGGATTTTTGATTAAAAAATGTGAGGTTTTCTTTACCTACTACTTCTTCTCTAGAATAACCCAATAGTTTTTCAGCACCAGAGTTAAAAGTGTTAATCTGACCATTAATATCTGTAGTAATAATCGCAACTTCTGTGGCAGCATCAAGCACTTGTTGTAGATTTGCATTGATATCTGTAAGTTCTTTCTGTGCTAATTTATAATTTGTGATTACTTCGGTGAACATAATTATGCCACCTATTTCACCTATGTTATTCTCCCAAGGGTGCATTTCCCATCGTATCCACTCCCGAGAACCATCTACTTTGCTCGACTGTTCTTCTTCAAATTTTTTTACTTCTCCTGCTAGACAAGCTCTATAAATTTCCTGCCAGCGATCGTCTATATTAGGAAAAATTTTATAGTGACTACGCCCAATAATATCTTTTTCTGTCAAATTGTTATCAGTTAACCAACGTTTAGATGCCCATAAATAACGCATATCTCGGTCGAAAATAACTGCTGCTACAGGATTATGTTCCAGTAGCAAGTCCTTTAAAATCTCTTTTTCCTGTTTATTTTCGTCTATCTCCTGGTTATCAGCAATTTCACAAATAGTAATTAATCCCCCAATAAATTGATTATTTTCATCATTAACAGGAGCATAATTACATTCCAATAATATTTCTTTTTCCGTCTTGACTGGAGTGGCGTTTATGGTTTCACTAAAAGCTTTTTTACTATTAATTATTTGGGATTTACAATAGTTATTATCTTTTAAATTTTTGTCGTTAATAGTGAAGGGCAATATTTCAAATATTGACTTTTCTATAACATCTTTTCTACTTATTCCAGATATCTCTTCAATCTTAGGATTCCAATCTATGCAATTATATTCAACATCAAACTTTACGATTCCATATCTACTATTTTTGATTATTTCTTCTGCAAAAAAAAAATCATACCCCAGCAACAATTTTTCCTGCTTTAATCCTGAAATATCACGACTATAAACAATTATTTGTTCAACTTCTGATGTTCGGAGAAAATCTTTAATCCTCATTTCATAAAAATGCCATGTAGCATCATTATGATAAAATCTTACTTCTATTTTTAGTGTTAATTTCGGATTATGAATAATTTCCGTTAATTTATTTATAATCAATACAAAATCATCTGGATGAACAAAATTCAGAAAATTTTTGCCAATTAATTCTTGTGGTTGATAACCTAATACTTCTTCTACAACCGGATTATTATATAAAATATTGCCACCAATATCTATAATTGTTACTGCGTCACAATTACTTTCAACCATTAACCGAAAATAATCTTGATTATCTAACAATCTAGTTGGTGTAGATATATTTGAAATTAATATTCCTAAGTTGCTAAAAGTAGATATTAAATCTACTATCTTCTCGTCATATTCCCGTAGTTCTCTCAGATAAAAAATAATAACTGCAACAACAGTATTGTTAGCTATAATTGGAAATCCTAAAGCTGTTTTCAGACCTACTTCAGTCGCTTTTCTAGTCCGTAGATAAACTGTTTCTGGTAAATTACCAATATCTTTTTCCCACTCTGGCTGTTGAGAAACCCAAATCCGACCAGGCATATCAATACTTGGTGGTAACGTTATTTCCTGACTGTAGCTATGAAACTTTCTTAATAATTTTTGAATCTCAGGCCGTCCATACCAAATTGGACTACATTCTATCCTACTACCATTATTGTTTGGTATCCATACCTCTGCATAATCTCCATCAATACTTCGACAAGCTTGATGGATCAATGCTTCTAGCGATCTATCAAATTTTTCGGATTGAAGCTGGCCATAAGTCATAGTAGATGAGTTCCTGGTTGACAGAAATTCTGGGATTCTTGGGTTAATCAACTATATACCCGATCTTAATTTTCTCCCGTCAAGGGTTAATTTATCAATTTGGGTTGGGTATACCCAAAGTTATGCTTCTGTCTTTCAAAAGATTCTAAAGTTATGATCTATATATTTTTATTTATTCAATTTTTTTTCTTAGTTTGTATTTGGCTTTTCCAATCTGCCAGTGCTTTTTGAGCAGACTCATAAGCTGGGGTTCCAGAAGGAACTAACTCACCAGCCAAAATAGCCTCACTCAAGTTTTTATTCTTGGCTCGTACTTCCGCAATACTAAAAATTGTATTACTCCACTGAGTAATCAACTTTTGAGCTTCTTCATATTGAGGCTCACCAGAGCGAATTTTACGAGCTTCATTAATTGCTTTAATATAAGACGAAGCTTGCCCAGGTTTAATCTGTTCCTTCGCAGATGTAAGTAATGCTTCATTAAACCCTTCATTAGCTTTTTTTTGTTGAGCTAGTTGTGGTTCCCATGAGGCGATGGCCAATTGTGCCTCTTGATAAATTGGTCTGATATTTCCAGGCACTAATTTAGCAGCAGCAATTGCACCATCATAGTCTGCTTTTAACGCTCGTCCACTAGCTATATCAAGAATAGTTAAACTCCAACGTTCTATTTGATTTTGTGCTTCAGGGTAGAGTGGATCGCTTTGAGGAATTTCAGAAGCTTTAATAATTGCCCGACTAAAACTAGAGGCTGAAATTGAGTTAAGTACAGTTACAGCTTCAGATAATATTAATTGATTTGCTGAGAGTTGACTTTCTTCTTGTTTTTGCTGATTTCCTGTTGTACTAGAAGTGTTTGCCGTAGATTGATTTTCTGAACTAGATACTAAAGGTGATGATGGTAAAGTTGCTTCTGATGAGTTATCTTCCTCTGTTTTCATAGTAGGTAAATTACCTTCACCCACTACCTGTTCACTGAAAAATATAGACCTATTTGTTAAAAATACACCTAATAGTAAGACTAAAGAAGTAAGACTACTTCCTACAATTAACTTTTGCAAAAAAGATTTATCAGGCTGGATATTTTGAGCAATATTTTCAGACATTTCTACTTTGTTTATATTATTTTCGCTATTTACTTGAGATGCAACTGTACTATTATTATTATTCATATTCCCATTTACGATCTCTGTTTGGGTATTTTTTGTTGTCATAGAAGTTTTTATAGGATTTGAAACTGGTTTTGTTGTTTTGGAACCGACTAAAGATTCAACAATTAAACCCACTTTTTCTGGAGCAGAGTTAGAATCAACCCTAATTTTTTGAGGTAAGATTATCTGATTCATTTTATCAGTAGGATTTACCATCATCAGGGGATTTTGCTTTGGGCGCAGATGTTCAGTACATAATTCTGGTAAACGATTACTTAAGAAATTATCAAGATTTTTTAGTGTTGTACATTTTCCAGAATTCAATCCTTCTAAAAGAGCTGCTGTAAAAAATCCTAGACGCAGTGCAGAAGTTTCAGAGGAAGCTTGGTTAGGACGACATGATAATAACAGAGGTATTTCTAAGTCTTTAGCTAACTCTAGTGCTTGAACACCAAATTGATTGTCCATTCCTGTCAAACGACTATGCTTAATATCTAGCATAACCAAAATCTCTTCTACAGGAGACTTACTCAAATCTTCTAGTAGCTTTCTTATTGATATTCCTGTAGCTTCAGGATTTGTCGGATTAACATCTATAGGCATCAGGTAGTCTTGATTTTGATAGCTCACACCATAACCACTGAAAAAATACCAGAGACAATTCTCTACTTGCAATTCCTTTTGACAAAAACCTTCGATAATATCTATTATATTTTCTCTACTAGGATAGGTTGGCTGTTCCCATATTGGTGTTGAAGTATTGTCGCTTAATAATAAACATTGTTCTGCTGAAAAATTTCTTTCGTTCAGTAAAAAATTATGCAGTGCCTCTGCATCTTGTTGCGCATAACTAAGAGGCTCAAGAAATTCGTATTGATTGATACCAATGGCAATGGAAGTGTAATTTTTCATTCACCAAAAGTCCTGATACTTAATAGACTGCCTGTACCTAGAATAACATTCTTAGGCCATTTTAGCTCATCCCCTTGATTGGGACAACGTTGGTAATAGTAATCAGGGAAGTTAAATTCCTCTTCTATTAAGATATAGAGTGATTTTGATTTTAGATTTTTCAAGCTAATACCTTGAACTCTTTCTTTATAGAAATAAAGCTGCAAAACTAATAGCTTTTAATCAATCATCAGAGCTAAGGATATAGTGAATCTAAATATATATAACTACTGGTAAGTGGTAAATGGTGGAATTCAAAGTTATATACTATCCCATTTCGAGAGAGAGGTTGGGAATTTTGAATATTCTCGTTTGAAATTGTAAACATGGCCTATGAGCCAAGCATGTCCTAACTAATTAACCAATAGATATAGGGATAAATAGATACACATATATAGAATGTCAAAACCTTGAGATGGCTTTCTAAAAAAAGTTTTTGCTTGAGAGTTAGGGCATAGAGTCCAAACGGTAATACTAAAAAATCTTTACTATTTTTTCTAATATTTTTACAACCGCTATCTCAATAAAAAAAAGTATATTTTTTGTTATGCCATATTTTTATAGTTATAGGTATAAATATTTTTTAAATAATTAGTATGAATTTATTCTCAACACATAAAAACGCATAAAATGGACGTTATTTCCTTAACTTTCAAAGTCAGTATAAATATTTTTTTGTAAAATTTGACATTCCTGAAATGCTTGCCAGATAATCAATACAATTTATTTTTTCTCAGTCAAATCATCTATTTCCGGAAAAAAATCGAAAAAAGGGGTTGACACATCAATATAGAATTGCTAGATTAGTAAATGTGCCGGAGAGAGAAACGAACACAAACAAATCTCAAACCGAGCGCCTGAACCTAGACAACTCAATAGTTTGAAAGTTTAACAGCACTACTTATATTAAGTCCTTGTTATAAATAAATTATTTAGGACAAAGACAAATAGTTCTGAGTCCTAAGATACAAAAAAAACACTTCCTAGTCAAGAGATTAGGAAAAAACAAAGAGTCAAACAAACATCATGGAGAGTTTGATCCTGGCTCAGGATGAACGCTGGCGGTCTGCTTAACACATGCAAGTCGAACGGGCTCTTCGGAGCTAGTGGCGGACGGGTGAGTAACGCGTGAGAATCTGCCTTCAGGT
>JBCDJM010000290.1:0-10077 GCA_038747755.1 Cyanobacteria bacterium P01_H01_bin.35 | reverse complement strand
TAGTTTTTGGAGTACCTCGAATGTGCATTAAAATAATCGGCACTTTCAGAGAAGCCACCACAGAAAACATCTGATTATCATAAGTTCCGCCAGAAATATCATTAATTAAATTAGCACCAGCTTCAACAGATTTTTCTGCAACTATCGCCCTAGTAGTATCAACAGAAATTGGAATTTCCGCACAAATATTTTGTTGACTTCTTAACAACTTAATTATTGGTAAAACCCGATTAAGTTCTTCATCTATAGAAACAACTTCAGATCCTGGCCTAGTTGATTGACCACCAATATCAATCATATCAGCACCCGCCTCCACCATTTTTTTTACCTGAATTAAAGCTGCTTCTGGCGTATTAAAATCACCACCATCACTAAAACTATCTGGTGTGACATTTAAAATACCCATTATGTAGGTACGTTTTCCCCAAGCAAAACTTTTAGCTAAACTCTCCATTTTTTCTATTCCTTATTTACCGAATTATACCAATTACCAAAAGTAATGCTATACTTGGGTGGAACTTCAATTATTAAGTAATTCAGACAAGCGCATGAAACTTTTTTGATAATTACTGGCTGGTTAATATCAATTATTATTATTTGTAGGGACGTTGCATGCAACGTCCCTACGTTCCTCACTCCCCTACTCCATAAAATGTAGAAAAGTTTTTGAGAAATGGTATTACTCTTTTATACTAATTCCCAAAAGAACTTCTCTTGTGTAATACTTCAGTTATTAACTAATTTAAAAAAACATAATCACTTTTTTGCTAATTTGAGTCAAGTTAATGTTAATTAGGGCTTGCTGATTAAATCTTAAAGCATTTACAAGAAATAAGGTGCCTTTTTAGGTCGGGAACAAAGTACCTAGTTTTCAGCTATTTATGCTCAAAAATTTAGGATTTTAGGCGCATAGTTGAGCAAAAAAATTACTCCCGTACGGACGTTTCGCTACGCGACATGAAACGCATTTTTGTTATGCAGCGTCCCTACCCGCTCCCCTACTCTTTAAAAAAGACTTTTTCAGCAAACCCTAATTATTCTTATGTTGACTTCTCCCCGAATCCCCCGCTCCCCTACTCAACAAAATGTAGAAAAGTTTTTCAGAAATGGTATTACATGAGGTAGGGACGTTGCATGCAACGTCCCTATATCTAGGGGAATAAGAAAGAAGGCTTTAGTTACCTAGGAGAGAAGAAATAAATATTGAAAAAAAAGGGAAAATAATAGAAATAGCTGTTAAATTTATGGTGAAAAATAATTAACAAATAATTTTGTCTTCGCCTATTCCCTAATTCCCTAATTCCCTATTCCCTAATTTTGATAGTTAACCAGACGAGCAAAACTATCAGATTTCAAACTTGCACCCCCAACTAAAGCACCATCAATTTCTGGTTGTGCCATAATTTCATCAACATTACTAGGTTTAACAGAACCACCATATTGAATAGTGACATTAGGATTAGTCAACTTACCACGAATTAAACCAGTAACTCGGTTAGCTTCTGTAGCTTCACAAGTGTCACCAGTACCAATAGCCCATATTGGCTCATAAGCAATTACTAGATTTCCTTGATCCACATCAACTAAATCCTTGGCCAATTGAGAAAATATCTGTGATTCTGTCTCACCCGAATCTCTTTGTTGCTTAGTTTCTCCCACACAGAGAATAGGAGTTAAACCATGCTTCTGAGCAGCTTGTAAGCGCAAATTCACTGTTTCATCAGTTTCGCCAAAATATTGACGGCGCTCACTGTGACCCACAATTACATAACTAACTCCAACTTCCTTCAGCATTGGCCCAGAAATTTCTCCTGTGTATGCTCCCTCGTCTTCCCAGTGAACATTTTCGGCACCTAACTTTATCCGACTCCCATGCAAACTTTTTGACATAAAATCTAGCGCAGTGAAGGGAGTGCAGAGAACTACTTCACGTTCTTCAGGGGTGTCTTTTACTTGATTCATTAAACCCTGGAGAAACTCTTTAGCTTCTACTTGGGTTTTGTACATTTTCCAGTTCCCAGCAATTATAATTTTTCTCACTGTTGATTTTATACACCTCAAACTCGACTATCTGCAAAACTCCAGTCTAAAGCTTTATGGGACCTTTTTCTAGACTGCAAAAATTAATTGCTTTGCTGGTCACCATTTTGTTTTAGTTTGTTGGTTGATATAACGTTTGTGCTACTGGCCAAATTCCAACCGAGCTTGCTCAACTATTTCTACTGTTACTATTTGTGATTCTGTTTCTCTGGCCAATTCTTCGATTCGCTGTCGTGCCTGAGTCCGAACAAAATAGGGAATCTTTTTCAATTTAGTCTTAGCTTCAGGTGTCCATTGTAATTCGTTTGTGAAATTAGAATCATTCATATCAGATTTTGTAGCTAAAGATTTATATATGGCAAGGATTCAATTCTCGCTTATATTTATATTCTCTCATAATGGTTTAGTGAGCTTTACCTTTCCACAACCTAAGCAATTTTTTAACATTACACCGAAAAATATCTTGTTATACCATTTCTCGTTCATATTACTACATCTCCTTGAGAATAGGGAGTAGGGTAGGGACGTTGCATAAGGGCGTCCGTACGGGAGTAGGGAGCAGGGTTATTAGACATAAGATATCTTTGCTTAATGCTGATAATCGTTAAAAAAATGATTGAAGCTTACTTATTACTTAATAACTGAAGTTCCATCGGAAGTATAGCATTCTTTTTGGGAATTGGTATTATACCAATTTCATAAAATAGGGAACAGTGGGAAGAAAAACATAAATATTAAAGAAGAAAAAAGGTTTGATTTCCATTTATATTTTTTTCTTGTAGGAATAAATCAAAAATTCTGATGTAACTGCCTTTTTTGAAAATAGTATTAGTTCTCTCTTACAGCACTTCCCGTTGTTATGAGGTAAAAAATTTATTTGTTTGAGGGAATAGGGAATAGAAAACAAAGAAAACAACTGTACCTAATAATTTTGGGCATTGCTATATGTACCTCATAACTTGGTGTTGCACAATTAGGAATGATGAAATATGAAAGTAGATATTTTTGGATAACTCTTTCCTAAATATATGTACAGTTGAAAATTTATTATCATTCTTTAATGTGCAACCCCCATAACTTGGGAAACTATTGTAAGTCGAGGGTAGCTATAACCTTTATATCAGTTTTCATCTTTTTTAGAGTACAGAGATTTGAGGAGAGAAGGAAGAAGGCTTTAGTTATCTAGGAGAGAAGGAAGAAGCAATACAAGTCAAAATGAGTGAAAACCGCTATAGGGTTTCTCAAGCTAATGAGGTACAGTTGTTGTTAATCCTTATTCCCCCATCTTCCCTACTCCCTACTCCCTACTCCCTAAAACAAAGGAATTTTGTACCTCACCAGTGCGGGAATTGCTATATAACTTTCAGATTAGGAAATACTTGCTCTTATCATTTCATGTAGCTGATGAATAAATTAACTAATTATTCATAAAAAATACTTTTGTGAATAATTTTTTGGTGATGATTTTTTGAGAGCATTATATTGTATAGTTATATGGTTTTTAATCCTACGTTTTAACTGTGAAATGTTAGTCTTCTTCCTGCTTCAAAATCAACTTTGATAAACACGCCCTTTCCAATAACCGCCTCGCCCTCGCCAGTGTCGCCAAGCTGAATCTATTGTGATTAATGTATAAATCAAAGCAATAGTTGGTAAACCCATCGCATATATTGGTGAAAGTTGATAAAATCTAACAATAGGTAAGTAAGCTAAAAACATTAATAATCTTGCCAATAAAGCGATCGCTAATACTTTCCACCAACCAAAAATTACTCCGAAAATTATTCCTAATGAGGGAATTAAATAAACTAATTTCATTCCTATCACCGTTACTATTAACAAGAGTGAAGAATAATTTAACTGAGTAAACGCAGTACGAGCTACCATGTTCCAAATACTCATTATATCGGGATAAGAACGTAAACTTTTAGTCTCTGAAGTTAGACCTAACCAAATCTTTTTATTTGTTGATTTTTCTTTAACGGCTTTAGCCAAAGAACAATCATCTATTAAAGTATTTTTAATAACCTCTATTCCACCAATTTCATCTAAAACTTGCTGACGAATTAATATACAACCACCAGCAGCAGCAGCCGTAGATTTTTGGGGATTATTTACCCATCTAAACGGATATAACTTTTGAAAGAAAAGCACAAATGCCGGAATCATTAATTCCTCTGCTAAAGTTTCGCATTGTAGTTTCACCATTAAAGAAACTAAAGCTAAATTTTCCTGTTCTGCTTTAACAATAAGTTGACGAATATTTCTAGAGCTATGTTCAATATCTGCATCAGTCAAAAGAAAATAATCTGGAGGTATATTTTGCTGTTTTGCATAGTTAATTCCTTGATTAATTGCCCATAATTTTCCAGTCCAACCACTAGGTAAATCTGCTGCTGAAATTACTTCTAGTTTAGTAAAATTTTCACTTTGTTGAGCAGTGCATCTTGCGACAAGAGATGTATTATCTATACTATGATCGTCTACTAATATTATTGTCAAATTCCCTGGGTAATCTTGATTTAATAGGGAATTTAGTGTTACTCGTAATAATTTTGCTTCATTTCGAGCAGGAATTATCACAGAAACTGACGGCCAATACTTGATATCCTTAATTTTTATTTCTAATGTTGGCAATAGTCGTTGGTCTGCTAGCCAAAACTTACCGCGAAATATTAATAAATATATCCATATTATGAAGTTAACAATTACTGTGATTGATATAATTTGCTGCATACATAAATAACTCCTGAATTTAAGGATACACAAATTATAGCAATTCTCTAAAATAATCCACTTGGATTAATTTCTGTATAAATGAATTGTAAGAGTAAACAGTCTTTTGTCTCTAGGCATTGATTTATCAAATTGGGTTAATTTTCTACCACCAGTAATATTTGCTAGAAAAAGTAAAGTAACTTGTAGATACTATCCTTTGAAAATTTATAATTGTAGGGATTTTATATTCCTTGTTCCCAGTTAAGTTGTTCCCTGATTCTACCATAAATTACTACATCTACAGCCATACCTAAAATTTGTATTAAATAAGGTTTCAATTACCAATTAAAAATACCCTATCCTGAGAAGCTGTTTGAGAACTTATTGCATGAAACTGATGAATCCTAAAATCCTAATCACTCTGCCCCCTTACCTAGAAGAGAATGTTTAAACGCTCTCTTCGTAGAATAGAGGTTTTTATGAGTTTATAAAAGCTTCTGAAAGGCAGGGTTTAAATTCAAGGTTTAATACCAATTTAATAAATGTTTGCTAAGGTGCATCTCATATTTGCCAAAATACTTTTTTCCTATTCCCTATCTCCTGTTCCCTGTTCCCTAAAAGTGATAAATTTTTGGCTTTATTCACGCATTGAGATGCACCCGTTTGCTATAAATATCTAGGGGATTTTTAGGAATAAGGTATGGGAGCCTTCGGATTGCCGACGTACAGGAGTCAGAATGAATAGTTTCGATACCATTTTTATGTGAAGCTGCACAGAATTATAAAATTAATCAACTACTCTGTCTTGATCTAGAGTTAATTCTTATTTAAATTTGATTCCATGCAACTTGATATTAATTTAGTCAAATAGACATCTTCTTTAAAGTATGCATCATTGCCCTTAGTCTCAAGAAGAAAAAAAATTTTCTCTTGTCGGTTTGACATCTTGCATCCCTTAGAAACCATAGATTTTAAGGAAGAATAATTTAGTAAGTATTCATGTAAATACTTACCAAAAAATCAAGGTATAAAGCCTCTCTATTCATGTTTATAAGAAGAGGTAATTATTAATTATCAATTGTTAATTCTTAATTATTTAACTATCCTCCCACAATCTAAAGATTAATAATTTCTACTACTTCTAAATTCTCAGCAGGTGTAAATCCAAAGACACGGGAATAAAAATAAAATTCTCCATCCAAGGCACGTTTAATATTCTCGGAACGGCGAAAACCATGTTGTTCTTCTGGAAAAGCAACATAAGCTACTGGTAATCCTTTTTCCTTCAAAACTTCTATCATTTTCTCCGCTTGATTTGGCGGTACAATTTTATCTTCTAAGCCTTGGAAAAAAATTACAGGGCAAGACAAACCCTCAGTAAAATTAATAGGCGATCGCTGTTGATAAATTTCTTTTTTTTCAGGATAAGGTCCGATTAATCCATCTAAATAACGGGATTCAAACTTATGAGTATCTGTTGCTAAAGCCTCCAAGTCACTAACTCCATAATAACTCGCTCCAGCTTTAAAAACATCCTTAAAAGTTAAAGCACATAAAGTAGTATAACCTCCGGCACTACCACCAGAAATAGCCATCCGATTACCATCTACTAATCCCTGTTTAGCTAAATATTGAGTGCCATTTACACAATCATCAACATCAACAATACCCCAATTATTTTTTAGTCTTTGCTGATACTCTCTTCCATAGCCAGTACTACCTCCATAATTAACATCAAGTAAAGCAAAACCACGACTCGTCCAATATTGAATTTTTAAACTTAAACTACTAGAAGTTGCGGCTGTCGGACCTCCATGACTTTTTACTAAAAGAGGTGGTTTTTCTCCTACAGGTGCAGTGTAATCTTTATTAGTTGGCGGGTAAAATAAACCATAAGCAGTCTGACCATTTTCTGTGGGAAATTCTATTGTTTTAGGAATAGATAAATAACCAGAATCAATTTTTAAATCTATAGAACGTTTTAAAATATCAATTTCACCTGTAGATAGATTTATTTGAATAACTGAACTAGGTTCCTTAGGGGAACTTCCCATAAAACAAACCCGGCTTTCTTTTGCTGTTAAATAACTAATAGAAGTATAGGGTATTTCTATTTCCTGTAGATGTTTTTTAGTAGTATTAAGAGTTGCCAAATGCCAAATTCCATTCTGAGAAAAAGTGCAGAGAATTTTGTGAGTTTCTGTGAAGGCATAAGTAGACATTCCAAATACCCATTGTGGCATTCCAAACTCGGCATCTAAAGGATACAATGGATCTACATTTGCCGTCTCAGTAACTCCTGGCACCCGATAGAGATTCCACCATTTAGAGCGATCGCTCACAAAACATAACATTCCATCTGGAGACCACTGGGGTTGAAAAATAGATTCTTCTTTCCCTCCAGCAACTAAGCTAATTTCACCTAATGAACCATCTGTATTCACTGGAGCTACCCATAACTCTGTAGCATCCCAAGGCATATTCGGATGATTCCAACTAATCCAGCAAAGTTGGGAACCATCATTACTCAGACAGGGTGAGGCATAAAAATCATAACCCTCCGCTAATATCTGGATATCTTCCCCATTTTTCAGGTTAATGCTAACTATTCTATTAACAGGTTCCGCACCCTTTGTATGATCTTCCTGAATACAAATTAAGCGATCGCGCTGTTTATCTATCACACCATCAGCATAACGCAGATTTGCCTCTGGAGTTAAAGGTTGGGGTTCTGTACCTGATGTTTGACGATAAAGACGTTGGTCAGCAAAATTAGAAAAATAAATCGTACCATCTGCCACCAAGAAAGATCCACCACCGTATTCATGGACGCGAGTCCGTACATTAAAAGGTGGAGGAGTAATGTCAGTTGTCTGTCCATCTGGAGTGTGACGCACAATTACATTTCGTCCACCCTCTGAAGGCCGTCCTTCAATCCAGTAGACATCATTACCGTCAATAGTGATACTACTAAGTCCAATTGTCCCGGCCACAATTAAATCGGTAGTTATAGGGGATTTCCAAGAACCTAATGGTGCTATCTGTGTCATAGTTAAGATGAATATATAGTCCAGTATTTACTATTTAATTCTGTCATTGTTGGTTGTCAAATTCTATATATTCCGTTTCATTTAAAGAATGACTAGATTATTGAGCAACTGGAGCAATGGATAATTAACAATAAAGTAACTGTTATAACAAATTTTTAGAAAAATGGGGGAATGTCTGAAGCTTTTAAGATTCAATTAGGCAAAAATTCAAAAAGCTATTTAGTTGCTAATGATGTATTTTTATTGCTCTAGTCAAAGTGAGTATGAGCAAGTGTCCACTTTTTTTTGACGTTGCTGAAATTTTGTGATGAATATTGAGTGGGATGGGCATCCTGCCTGTCCGAAAATATCAAGAACGGGCAAGATATATATTCCACAAAACTATTAAAATCCCAAGCGCATTTATGCAACACCTTTTTTTAGATGCTCGATAAGTTGGGAAAAAAAGCGATCGCTCCTTTTAGATAAAGTAGAAGCGATCGCCCTTGATTCATATCCTTGTTTTGTCAACGGATAATTAACTATACAAGCGATCGATTTTGTAGTTGAGAAAGAGCGATAGAACTCCGTGAGCTAACGCAATCGCTGAGTTGTTATGGCTCTAGCAGTTGCCGAGCAGAATGGCGAATATGGAGAACGTCAACAACTTGTTCTGAAACTGTAAACAGTATGCGATAAGTATTACGCCCTTTTCCATATAAAAGTTGACGAATTTCTTCTAAGAAAACCTCGTTTTCTAATGCTAAGGAACACCTTTTTGGGCTTTTGTTTAAAGATTCAATTGCATCTATCAAACCATCAAACCACTTCTCGGCATTCTGTGGAGATAGTTGTTCCATCATCCACAGATAAGCCTCTTCTGCTTCTGCTAAAGCTACATCAGTAATTTCAACTTGATATTCCATGTTTTTGCTTGAGTTTAGTTAATGCTTCTTTGGCTCGAAAAGTGCGTCCTTCTTGTACTGAATTTAAACCTGCCTGAATACCTTCTATTGCTTGTATACGATCTACTAATTCTAATAATTTTTGGTATGACTCCGCATCCTGAACTACCACTTCAGCTTTACCGTTAACAGTGAGGACGAGTGGATTTCCACTTTCCTTGATTCGTTGTAAGTATTCGCTAGTATTACGCTTAAAGTTAGTCAGGGAGTCGATGTCTTTAGTTATGTCTAGCATTTTGTTAGGTTAGAGAGCTGTTTAGCATCATATTAGCATTTTTTTAAAGGCTTGACAAGTTAGAAAAAAAGCGATCGCTATTTCTCTTCTAGGAGGCGATCGCTCTCTTAACTTTAGCACTCTAGACTTTTGTCATAAATGAAATCAGACACCATCTGTAGGGACGTTTAGCTGGCGCACAACGCGCGTTAACGCGGAGCAATAGGATATAAAATCCGGTTGAACAGTCGTCCGCAGCGACGATAGGAAGCAATTTCCGCGCATCCTTGAGATTGCTTCCTTCCACGAGTGTAAGTCGCAATGACTTAGCCATAGTAATTATCCCGATTTGATATGAAAGGTGAAGGCTATGCCGTAAGGCCATTCGCCCCTACTAGAGGTATCATTTTTAACTTTCAATTTCCCCATCTTCTTGTTTAGGAATCGAACATTGAACTGTCACTTTGAGATTACTTTTAGCAGTACCTTTGGTTACATAGGGAATACCAGTTTCTCCCCCCAATTCAATGCCAAATTCTAGGGTAACTTTCTCTACATTAGGTATTGCCTTTTTCTTGAAAGCATTTAAGCCAATAATAGTATAAGCTCGGATTGTACTTTCAATTGTCTGGGCGTGTTGTATTAGTTGCTGTTTTAGCTTTTCAGCAGGACTTATACCCTTGCTTGTAAGACGTGGTTCTACATTTTCTGGACTTTTTACCGTAGGAACGTCCAAATCTTCTGTAGCTTCAACATAAATAATTGTTTCGTCATCCAGTTGAATTGGGGTTAATTTTGTCATAGTTACAGTATAATTTTAGCTAAAATATTTACCCAAAATAATGGTAAAACTATTGTATGCCTTTTGAGCATCTACTGCCTAACTTTCATAAATTAAGACCTCTCCCCCCTGCCCCTCCCCCTCTCCTGCTTTTGAGAGGGGAGCTATTCTCCCCCTTCCCTTGCAGGGCTATGCTTTACCCATAAGTCTTGAAAGGGTTGTGCTGCAATAAAAATAAATACTCGGGCCATAATTTTGAGTGATTTTCATAACGGAAGAAGAATTTAGGCGATCGCAGAACTATTATGAGGCAATCTACCTAGATGCCAC
>JBCDJM010000289.1:0-10183 GCA_038747755.1 Cyanobacteria bacterium P01_H01_bin.35 | reverse complement strand
GCTATTAGAACACAATCATAGACATACATCACCAACCTCTTCCTCTATTTTACCTGCTAAATGCTAATATTGAATAATAACCATTATTGTCTTTTCAAAAAAAATCCTCTAGTAGTACCGTCAACCTGCGGAATGTAGGCTTTACCTGGTGTATGGGAAGTAGCAGGTTTAAGTCATCCCAATGAAATGATTGTAGAAGTGCAGGTGGCTGTACCTTACCCGGAACAGGTGCGGGTAGAAGAGGTTTTGGCTGTATTGCCTTTTGGTCAGAAAAGTATAAGTGTCGAAGATGGGGGAATGGTGATGCAGGGTAGAGCGATCGCTGAATTAGAAGATAAAAATGATGAAATGTTAATTGCGGTAGCTGCAGTGACTGTATTTGTTCCTCAATAAAGATAGGATACGATCAAAAAAAAATCTGCTATGAGTTGATACAAAACACACAGCAGATATATAAATTACTTAGTTGAGGTTGCTATAACTTAGTTGAAATTCACAACTTCTATTATTGATTATTTTTGACAAAAAAAACCTTGATTTTGCCAATCTTTACCAAATCTTTAAATAACAAGGTAAGATTGATAAAGATTTGATGAAGATGTCTATATAATTTATATTTCTTCGAGCAAATAAAATTATATTTTGTGCTAAAATATAAATATTTTTGCTGTAACAAAAAATAGTTAAATCCTACATTCCGCACGACAAAATGTAGCATTAGATTAGGAGTCAGGAGTCAGGAGTCAGGAGTCAGAATTTCCTACGGAATGCTCCGCAAACAGGAGAAAGTGATAGTAGTCAAAAAATAAGTAAGTATTTATGCTTAACATTTTACTGAGAATTTGACTCAGGAGAAAGTTAAATAGAGATATTCATACAGTATAAATACTTAGGGCTTGCTGATTAAATCTAAAAGCATTGAAAGATAAAAGTTTTAGCCTTTTTAGGTTTTGAAAAAGTACAAGGTTTTAGTTCTAAAAAGCTCAAAAAGTGGGGATTTTAGCTTGACTATGCCAGAAAAATCAAGGGATAATTCTTCTTCCTCTCTCCTCTAAATTCCCCATTCCTCCTGACTCCTGACTCCTACACTCATCCATAAGACTTTTTCAGCAAACCCTACTTACCACAGCACTGCTTTTCATGCCAATTTTGATACTACAAGTTGAAGTGCGGAATGTGGGTTAAATAATTGTATCTCCAGTAGTATCATATTAAATCCGGTATTATTGGTCTAATTTAGATATTGTAGGGGCGAATGATCATTCGCCCCTAAAGGGTTAAGGATGGAAGAGAATTGACAAATATTTGGCAATAATTGAACATGGAATATTTTTTTATACCGAATCAAGCGGATTTGATATCAGTCATCTGAGGACAAAGGAAACTTGGAGCCTATTCTAGTTGTTTGTAGATAAATCTTTTTCAGAGTATTAATATCCCTCGGTGAAATAGGAGGAGGTTCTGCCACCTGAGAATAATACATAACATCAGTTTTCTCAGGACTATGGCCCCAAATACCCAAAGCATGACCAAACTCGTGACGAGCAGCAGCAGGCAGATATTTACCTATTTGCATTGGACTCAACCAAATTACAAAATTATGAGATAAAATTCCATTCTCATCTCGATCTAACTGATAGCGAGTTTCCGCCGAACGCGCTCTTAGTTTTCCTGGTGTTAGGGGAGGTCGCTTGTTAAAAATTTTAATATCAGCAACTTCTGGGTTATCTACCACTTGCAAAGGTAAATAAATATTCCATTCCCAAATAGCATCTACCACAGTCTTAACCCATTGACGAGATCGAGACTCATTATTATCAGAGGATTCAATATAAACCTTAATAGGAAACTGAGACCAAATTAGATAACCTACATCCTGAACTTCAATTTGATCGAAATAATCACCACTATTATTGGGATCTTCCCATTGCGCCAAAGTTGCTGGTAAAGAATAAGTTTTCAGAGGAGGTAAATTTTGAGAAGTAACTGCCGTCGTTGGAGTTGAAAACAAAAAATAGAAAGTTACCATCCAAACAGCAAAGCCGAAAAAAAAGAACCGCAAATAAACTGATACTATTCTGTTAAAAAACATTATACCAAAAAGCTTGAGAAGTGTTTATTAAAGAAGCAGACAGAAGTCAACACTTAGCCATCAATAGAAAATTATTTCAGGGGAGTTAAATTCATCCGCCTCAAATCTTTTTCTCAGTTCCTGACGCTGAATTTTGCCGATCGCCGTTTTGGGAATCATCTCCTGGGAAACTGGAATTAGGTAATCTGGAGTTACCCCAACCTTTTGCCCAAGCGTTTTTCTAATTTTCTGCATTAGTGCTTTTAAGGAATTATCCTGAGTGTAAGTAGAGCAGAAAAAGATAGCCAAGCGATCGGTATTGTCTCCAGGTGTTCTGACTGCACAGGCAGCAGTATATGATACTTCAATACCTTCAACTTCTTCCACAGCATTTTCAATATCGTGACTATAGTAGTTGTTACCACAAATAATTATTACATCTTTCTGCCGTCCAGTAACAGTTAAACACCCATTCCTCAGAAATCCGAAGTCTCCCGTCTTGAACCATCCATCTTCAGTGAAAGCTTGTTGATTAGCTTCCTGATTCCGATAATAGCCAGAAGTTACTGTTAATCCCTTAACCTGCAATACACCAATCTCTCCAAAAATGCCAATTCTAGAACGGCAGGGTAAGGATTTGAGAACCTTTTCTGGAGATGTCTAATGTATAAGTATAACTAGAAAAGGTTGGCGGGGTTGCACATTAAAGAATGATAATAGATTTTTAACTGTACATATTATTGAGGAAATAATTATCTAAAAATATCTACTTTTGAATTTCATCATTCCTGATTGTGCAACGCTAGGTTGGCAGCATTAATTAAAAATTCAACTACCAACCTTCTGAATTTTGTCTTGGTTTTTATTGAGCCAATTTATCCTTCAGATGCAGTTTCAGCTTCCACAACTTCAACATTCTCAGATTCTTGCATCACTGCTAGAGTTTTCTCCTTGTCTAACTTAAATACCAAAATACCCAAAGGAGGCAAACACAAATCCAAAGACTGTGGATGATCGTGGAAGTACCAATCATCAGTCCACTTACCACCCAAATTACCCATATTGCTGCCACCATAATTACCAGCATCGCTATTAAATATTTCAGTATAGAACCCAGGTTCAGGTACACCGATGCGATAATGACTATGGGGTTGAGGAGTAAAATTACAAACCGCTACCACAAAATCTTTCCCATCTTTAGCACGACGAAGGAACGACACCACACTATGATTATTATCGCTACAGTCTATCCACTGGAATCCTTCCTCGTTGCAATCTTGTTCATATAAAGCAGGTTGAGAAGAATAGAGATGATTCACATCCCGGAAAAATCGCTTCATTCCTTGGTGAGCATCAAATTGCAGCAAATGCCATTCTAAATCGCCCCAAACATCCCATTCACCCCACTGAGGAAACTCCATCCCCATAAACATAGTTTTCTTACCAGGGTGAGTAAACATATAAGCAAACAATGCCCGGACATTAGCAAACTTCTGCCATTCATCCCCAGGCATCTTACCTAACATATTGCTCTTGCAATGTACCACTTCATCGTGAGACAGAGCTAACATATAGTTCTCACTGTGGTGATACCAAATACTGAAAGTAACATTATTCTGGTGGAACTGTCGGAACCAAGGGTCCATTTCAAAATAGTCTAGCATATCGTGCATCCAACCCATATTCCACTTTAGGTTGAAACCCAAACCGCCAACATAAGTAGGCCAAGTTACCATTGGCCAAGCAGTAGATTCCTCTGCAATGCAGAGAACACCAGGATAGTAACCAAAAATCAAATGATTAACTTGACGGAGGAAATCAGCAGCTTCGATATATTCTACACCTCCGTATTGGTTAGCAACCCATTCACCGTCAGGTCTTAGATAGTTTAGATAGACCATAGAAGCAACAGCATCTACCCTAAAACCATCAATATGATACTTTTCAAACCAGAAAAGGGCATTTGAAACTAAGAAGTTACGGACTTCATTACGACCATAGTCAAATACTAAAGTACCCCATTGCTTGTGTTCGCCCTTGCGGGGGTCAGGATGTTCATAGAGGTGAGTACCATCAAAGAAAGCTAAACCATGTCCATCTTTGGGGAAATGTCCCGGTACCCAGTCTACAATTACGCCTATATCATTTTCGTGGCATTTATCGACAAAGTACATGAAGTCTTCAGCATTACCGTAGCGAGATGTAGGAGCAAAAAATCCTGTAACCTGATAACCCCAAGAACCATCAAAAGGATGTTCTGCCACAGGTAACATTTCAATGTGGGTATAGCCCAAATCTTTAACGTAGGAAACCAGACGATCTGCTAATTCTCGGTAGGTAAGAAAACGAGCATCTGGTCTAAGTTCCGAGACTTGAACTACACGCTCAGTTTCCCCATTAGGCAGTTTAGCAGGTTCGGCAGAAGCAGCGTGAATCCAAGAACCCAAGTGGCATTCATAGACAGAAATAGGTTTAGTGAGAGGGTCGGTATGGCGACGTTTCTCCATCCATTCTTGGTCGTTCCAAGTATAGGAGTCTAGGTCAACAACAATGGAAGCTGTTTTGGGTCTTACTTCTTGTTGGTATCCATAAGGGTCGCTTTTTTCATATATATGTCCTTCCCAGTTTTTGACCTCATACTTATAATGTTCTCCAGGGCCAATATCAGGAATAAATAGTTCCCAAACTCCTGTGTGTCCTTTCCGCATTTGGTGTTTACGGCCATCCCAATGGTTAAAATCTCCTAAAATTGAAACATTACGAGCATTGGGTGCCCAAACAGCAAAGTAGACTCCTTTGACTCCGTTAACTTCAGTTATATGTGCCCCTAGTTTTTCGTAGATGCGGTGATGGTTTCCTTCTCCAAATAGTTGGAGATCGAAGTCTGTGAGTTTTGGAGAGCGGAAGGCGTAGGAGTCATAGATGACTCGTTCGTGTTCTCCTTCTTTGATTTTAAGTTGATAGTTGGCCAGTTCCGTGGTTTCGATAACACATTCAAAGAAATGAGGGTTATGGACTGACTCCATTGGGTATTCTTTCCGGTCTATCGGAGAGATGACTGAGACAGCTTCCGCATTTGGTTGGTAAGCTCGGATTACTGTCACGATTTTGCCATCTTCTTCTACCTGATGAGCACCAAGGACTTCAAAGGGGTCATGATGATGATTCCAAACTATTTGGTTAACTTGATCTACAGAAATTGTCATTTTTGTCAATATATTTTTGTTAACAATTAATTAAGAATGCCACAAAATCGGGAATATATGCTAGTCGATGATGCCCGACTAGGATAACTTCTCCAAATATTGGGTGTACAGAGCTGATGGTCATTTCAGTTATCAGTTAACAGTTATCAGTACCTGAGGCTGTTTGCGTAGCATTCCGCAGGAAAGCCAGAGGGTTATAATACTGAATTTGATTTCTCTTCGTCGATTAGAGATAGTGAGGTCTCCTTGCCATCTCATACTACGGAATGCTCCGCAAATGACAGCTTTTTCATTCCCTTAAAAGGGAAGACTTGAGACCTGATTTTTTTGTCAAGGGGTGAAACAAGAGTTCAACTCTCACCTTTTTACCATGACAAGTGCTTCTGAAACGATTAATAGTTATGAAACGAAGTCTTTCGTTTCATCGGATTAACATAAGTATACAAATATACAGCTCTACAGGGTTCAATAAGTCATAAGTCAGGAATTAGGAGCCAGCAGTCAATAACTAGAGAATGATAGACAATATCATTTCTTTTTATGTTTTGCTTCCTTATGATGCGAATTCAAAAGTTCTCAAATAGTTCAGTTGGTGTAAAATAAATTTCCTAGTTGACAGAAGTAAAATGCAAGAGATGGTAGGGAAGATGTAAAATAAATTTTGCATAGCTAGTTAGTAATCCTAAATAGATTATTATCAATTAAATAATAAATAAACTGCTATATTGATATTTATATTTAAGAGTTTTAGTATTAAAAAATCTTACCCATAATTAAAAAATCTGGATTATGATAACAAAATTTTCACAGAAATTATAGCAATAATGAATGATTTATAGGATATTTAAGAACGATTAAGATAAATCAAAATCATTCCATATGATGACTCCTAAATCATAACTACCACGAAAATTTGACAACTGAAATATGATTGCTATATAAGGTAGGAAATATAAGTAAAACTATTAATAAAATAGTTGAGAAGTAAGTTAGATATCAAAAATTTTAATTTTAATTTGAGTTCAGCAAGAAGTTAAGACATATACTCAAGAGTAAATACTATTGTATTTTGTAATTATTATAGATGTTAGTATAGGTAAACTATAATGGTCGCAGTTAGAAGTACATTTCCAACCCCAAGTAATAAGTCCACAAAAACTAATTTTTCTGTTATATCAAAAAAATCAGTTAGGCCACACAAACCAACAGAAAAAAACTTATCTGATGGTAACTATATTTCTGAAGAGACTACAGAATTACAAACAACTCAAGTAGAGAATTCGACTCAAGTAATCTCTCTACCCCAGTCTAAATCGCTCTGGTTAAAATCTTTGATTGCGACACAATTCACTTCATCCATTGTCACGGTATTATTAGCAACTGCAAGTGTGGCCTTTTATGGCTTGACGATTTATGGCCAGTCTAAATGGACAACAGAATATCAAGAATTACAAAAACTTAGACAAAAAGAACAGGAGATAAGTGTTGCTAATGAACTATTGAAGAATCATATAGCGGAACAAGCATCAACTTCTGACAATGGGTTAACTTCACGAGATTCTGTTAAGAGGATATTTTTAGAACCAGCACCTCCACGTCCTGCCCCTAATCCTCCTCAACCTTATCTAGAATCTGCTTCAGGTCATAAATATCTCTTCAAAACACCAGTGGGATATTGAAAAAGTCAAAAGTCAAAAGTCAAAAGTCAAAAGTAAGAATTAATCAAAGTTAAAAGTTAGAAATCAAAAGTAAGAATGAAAGTCAAAAGTTAAAATGTCTGATGGGAAGTAGCAAATGTGATCACTATACAATCCGATTTCATATTAGCAATCAGTTTATCAAGGTGTACAACTGATAACTAATAATTGATAACTGATAACTGATAACTGATAACTGAAATGGACTATCCTTCAAATTCCCAACTTCGTCGTAGGTCTTTCAACCGCAAACAAAGAGAAAAATCTACTTCTTATCTCAAAAATCAAAAGCTTCAAGGTGAAACAGATTCTATCAAGAATAATGGTCAAAAATCACTCTCAACTCCCTCTAATGAAAACTATGAAAAATGTCGAACATCTAGACTTTACCAAGTCTGGATACTTCTGATGTTAGGCTTAGTAGGACTAATAATTAACCTATTTCGTTTACAAGTTGTGCAGGGCAAAGCATTACAAAAAATAGCCCAACAACAGCAAACTGTACAATCAAATCCTTTCATTCCTAGACGACCAATAGTTGATAGAAACGGGAATGTTTTAGCAATTGATAAAGTAGCATACACTCTCTATGCTCACCCGAAAATATTTAACCGTTCAAAACAAGAAGTTGCTTACGAATTATCAACTATTCTAGAAGGAGCAAATTTGGAAAAAACCCTAACTTCCAATGACTTACTCCAAACATTCAATCAAAGAGAGACAGGTATAAAAATTGCCGACTTAATACCTCAAGAAAGTGCAAATAAAATTACTGATTTATATATTGATGGCTTAGAATTAATTCAACACCCACAACGTCTCTATCCTCAGAAAGAATTAGTAGCTGAAGTAGTAGGATATGTAGATGGAGAAAGCAAAGGTCAAGCAGGAATTGAATATAGTCAACAAAATCTTTTAGAACGGTCTATAGAAACTATTCAATTTCGACGTTTAATTAAAGGCGCTCTAGTACCTGATAAATTAACCACAGGTTTTTTACAGTTAGATGACCTCTCCCTGCATCTAACTATTGACTCTCGGTTGCAACGATCTGTACGAGCAATACTTAAACAACAGTTAGAAGAATATGAGGCCAAGCGAGGCACTGTCATAGTGATGGACGCTACTGATGGTTCTATATTATCCCTGGTATCGGAACCTTCTTATGACCCTAATGAATACTATAATTATCCGGTGAAATTATTCAAAAATTGGGCCGTAACAGATGTTTATGAACCAGGTTCTACTTTTAAACCAATAAATGTGGCCTTAGCTTTAGAGATAGGAGCGATTGAAGAAGATAGTGTATTTTATGACACAGGCCGAATGAGGATCGGTCGTTGGTCAATATTTAATTCTGGTGGTGGCGGTGGTGCCCGAACTGTAACTGAGATTATTCGAGATTCTAGCAATATTGGTATGGTTAAAATTATTGAACAAATGCCACGAGCTGTTTTTTATGATGGTCTCAAACGTTTAGGATTAGAAGATACTACTGGCGCAGACTTACCTTTTGAAGCAGCTAACATTTTGAAGGAGAGAAACCAGTTTGTAATGGTGCCGGTGGAAGCAGCGACTACTGCTTTTGGTCAGGGGTTTTCTCTGACACCTCTGAAACTAGCACAACTCAATGCAGCTTTAGCAAATGGGGGAAAGTTGGTGACACCCCATGTTGTCCGTGGATTATTTGATAGTAAGGGGCAACCATATTGGCAGTTACCTTTGCCACAACCTAAACAGGTTTTTTCTTCTGACACTACGACAAAAGTTTTGGCAATGATGGAAAAGGTGGTTGAGAGTGGTACTGGTAGAAGAGCTAGACTTCGTGGATATCGAATTGCTGGCAAAACTGGTACGGCGCAAAAAGCTTCTGAAACTGGAGGTTATTCTAAGAAGGCTAAAATTACGAGTTTTGTAGGTATTTTACCAATGGAGTCTCCCCGTTATGTGGTTTTGGCTGTTATTGATGAACCTGTTAAGGGTAGTGGTGGAAGGGTTGCTGCTCCTGTTGTTAAGTCGGTCATTAAGTCTTTGATTAATATTGAGCAAATTCCTCCTTCTTATAAGAGGGAGTAGGAAACAGGCAAGAGGCAACAGGAAATAGTTAGGGGTAGGTTGGGTTGAGTGCGACTCGTTGGGTCAAAGAAGCCAAGATTGCAACATGACCCTTTAACCAATGGTTAAAAACTCATAACTCATGGAGGTTCAATTCCTTCCCTCTCAGCTAGGGAGTGACTTCGTAGCTCAGGTTTAATGGACTAACAACCATTACTCTCCGTGCATGGGCTAAAAGCGGATAAGCCTTAAGGACTAAGGACGACGCCGCCAGAGAAGTTAGCCAAGGTGAAGAACATGAATCCTGTTAAACGTTCGTCAACCTAAATCAGGGTAATTGTCCTTGTATTCCCTGTGACCAAAACGGTATAGATGATGCCCCTTTGAGTCTTCAACCGCTCAAAGGACTAGCTGGCAAATCTCGGACGACTCAGGACACCTAAAGCTAACATGAAATGAGTTATGGGAACGAAGTAACCCCTATTAGACTCTCAATCAATGAGTAGGGAAAGTTTAACCAATGTCTATTAGGGATAAGGATTCCTCAAGAAGCAAGTCTGAAGTAATTTTCAGGATATGCAGACGTGGGGAGGTAGTTAAGGTAGGCGGTAAAAGCAGAAACTAATATAGCCGAAAACGTGATATTAGAGCCACTTCAAGAGTAGGAGACTCTGAGTGCCAAAATAAACCTCCCGGCAAATCGCCAAAGGTAATAATATTAGCGTGGCCTGACCCGACTATATATAGGCGGTAAAAGGAAGTATGTGAACCTAACCTTGAAGTAACCTTAGCTATCAGGAGCCGTGTGAGTTGGAAACTCTCATGCACGGTTTTGTAGCAGAGGTGAGGGATAGCGATATCCCCATCGACTGTATCGGAAGTGCGATTCGTTTGATTTTTCTGCTATACTCAACCCAAAATCCTAACATACATGACCATCAAGCAGCTCAAAACCAGGTACTTTTTCCAAACTTAAAAAGGTACTTACCTTTATCTGTCAATGCTTTTATCCCACCCTCCGCACGTCAAGTTGTAACATTAAAAGTAGTATAAAAATCCGTATCTTGCTAAGTATTTATACTATGTCAATCATCCTCATTGATCTTTCTCAGGAGTCAAATTTTTAGTAGAATATTAAGCATAAATACTTACTT
>JBCDJM010000288.1:0-10185 GCA_038747755.1 Cyanobacteria bacterium P01_H01_bin.35 | reverse complement strand
GGGTTGGAAACAGTATCAGAAAAACAAAAAGGGCAAAAGTCATTATATTTGCAAGAATCACAGAATATGGATGAAGATGCTTTAATTAGTTTGCTGAGAAGTTGGTATAGAAACTGGCAAGATGACCCAGATTTAATTGATACAGATGATGAAGTTTTAGAAAATGAGTGGGAAAGAAAAATATTTTTTCTAATCAAGAGAATGAACAAGTTATTACAGCAAATTGTTAATGCTAATCAGGGTTTTTCAGAAACAAAATTGGATGATTATGTTGAAGAATTATCGAAATGGATAGAAGAGAGATTTAAAACTTATGCTTTGTGGCAGTCTCCGAAAATTTGGATGCAAGATGTATCAATGGGTGGCGGTCTTGGTACTATTAATATGGCTGTGAAGTTTTTTGTTGATAATGTTAAGTTGGAGCAATGTCAGCGTGGCAACCGTATCCGCAGTGAAGTTCATGGGGAAATTGTCCGGCGACTGAGACAATCTTATTTCTACAGATAAATAGCTTTGTTGCATAAAGGTAGTGATCTCAGGACTTACGCAAAGGTACTATGTATAAAGTTCAAAAACTATAGCGCTATAGTTTTAAATGCTATATATGTGCTCTCTGCGTAAGTCCCGTGATATATTAATTCAAGGGAATCTTGCTCCATGTTTTTGTTATTGCAGACAACATTTGTCATAGTAGTGCCTGGAAATTTGTGATGTATGATTTGGTTTAGATTGTATTAATCTACAATTCGGATTATGGGTTAGTCGTGATATTAAAATTTTCTGAAATAATTTAGTTTTTGTATCAAGATTTACTATATTTCAAAAAATTTATAGTAATAGGTCATAGGTCAGGTAATTTTAAGTTTGCCAAAGCAAAAAATTAATACTTTTCTCACATTTGCTATCAGGTAACTGAGATATTATTAATTATAGTGTAGTGTAGTTTTCAAAAAATACTAAAAATGGTTGCTAATCAAGAATTGACAGAAAAATCTTCTAATCAAAGTCAGAACCACAGGTTTTTCAACTTAAAACTCAACTTTTGAGCAAAGGCAGGAGTGACTGTACTCTTGCCAAAACTGATTTAATGAGTGTGAGAATTAAATGTTACGCTCAAGGGGGAGAAAATGTTTTACACTCCCATCCAGGAGAGGATCATACTTTTGTTGTTTTAGCAGGAAAAGCCAGATTTTTTGGTAAAGATGGTGAAGTTGGAGTTTTTACCAAAAATCAAGGTATTCTGCTTCCTAGAGGTAGTTTTTACAACTTTCAAACTTGTGGAGATGAACCTCTAGTTTCATTACGAGTCGGTGCAGAAAAAGAAAAAATTCCAGTTAATCGTATAGGTGTTTATGGCAATTCACTACCAGGAAAATCTAAGGAAAATAAACATGAAGATGGTGCGCCAATAGAAGGGTTATATTATGAATAGCTAATATCTTAAAAATAGTAGGAAGTAAAAACTTAATTAATGGTGTTAAAATTGATTTTCTATAAATTACTAAGTAGGTGGGTTGAATTATTCATAAAATCGGGACGAAGATTCAAAACAGTTAAAAGCTTTAAAAAATTACTTTCTGGCTTCATTTTCTAATTTTTCGTTTTCAATTTTATTGATGCTCATCTACTTCAACTGACTCAATGTTTCTACTCAATGTTTCTATTGATATATTCTGGAGAATATTATTTAATTTTAACTCCTCTCGGAAATTTAAAATCCAAAAATCAAGCTAAGAAAAATCGTAGTAAAAAATTTTTATTTATAAAATAATATGACCTATATATGGATAATTCCCTCTGGTTAAAACCTTAAAGGAATTGAAGATCAGGAAATCACAATTTCTTCTCTTGGTCGATTTGATATGGTTAGGAAACCTCACCATCCCATCCTACGGAAAGCTCCGCATTCATGTCGGCGACAGCCGTTAACGCAGTTCTGCGCCAGCAAAACGACCGCTTTTTCTCTTGAAATGAAATAGAAGACTTTAAACCAAATTGATTAATTATCAATTAATTATCCTAAATCTACCTTGTACTGTTTCACAAAAGTCAAAGGTAAGATATTATTGGCTGAAAACTTTCAATAAACACCGTCAAGATACTCTCTAAAATTATTTCAGGCAATTATTTGACATAATCAGCGTGAAATTATTTGCGATCTTATTTAAGTGAATTAGGATAAAAAAGAGGGATTTTAAGTTGAGTAATACCAAATTCAAAAAAGGCTGTTACATTCCAATTTGTGATTTATTACTACAGTATAATACTTTATTGCTTGTATTTATTGTCAAAAATAAAAAAATTTACTCCATTTTTTGTCTATTTATCTTTCCTTGTTCCGGTGTTCCTTATCTCTTTTTATTTGTTCTGTCACTGTAGCAATATTTTATGAAAATGGTATAATTTACTTGAATCTCTTGTAAATTGCTACAAGTTTGGTGATTATATTCACCAAAAATATTCACAAAAAAAATTTAACCAATATTTTGGTGGTATGAAAATAAAATTTCATCCACATTTTCTAGTGTGACTTTCTCCCTGTCTGCTAAATTTTTAATTGTCTGAGTAATAGCTTGAAGCTGAAAATTTTCTAGATTTAGACCTAGTTGATGAGCGCGATGTGCAATACTATTTTTACCTGTTAGTTTGTGATTAATTAAAATTGACCGATTCAAGTCAAAATCATTAGGATTTATTGCTTCATAAGTTCGATAATTATTGAGAATTGCTTTAGTATGAACTCCGGCTTTATGATTAAAAGCAGCTTCCCCAACTATACAATGATCGAAGGGAATAGAAAGTCCTATTTTGTCCGCTACTAATTGATTTAATTTCTGAAGATAAGATAGAGAATATTTTCGATTTAAAGTTTCTGGATCGAGGGTATAAAGACGAGCAATTAATCCAGCTAAAGGTGTAATACCATTACGTTCACCAATGCCTAAAACACTTGTATCAATATGAGTTACTCCTGCTTCAAATGCACTAAAACTATTAGCAATAGCACAACCTGTATCATTATGACCATGAAATTCTATATCTTCAGAAAAACATTGTCTCATCTCTTGAATTAATTGATAAACTTGATTGGGAGTGGCTATACCTACTGTATCAGCTACCCCAAAACGATTGACAATTCCTAATTTATTAATTGCTAAATAAACTCGCAGTAAATCTGATAGGGAACTACGAAAAGAATCTTCTGTAGAAAAACGCAATTCTATGTGGGGATTTTGTTGATGAATAAAAGTAATAACTTCTGTGGCTATATCAATAATTTCATCAATACTTTTACCATGACTAAATTGACGTAAGAGTTTAGATGTACCCATAAATAGATTAATACCATCTACGCCTGTATCTAGGGCGATTTTTGCATCTTCAATATGGCAGCGAATATGGGTGATAACTTTAGCTTGTAAACCTAAGTGAGCTAAGTTTTGACAATCTTGATATGATTGAGGGGAAACAGTTGGAGATGTTACTTCAATATATTCTACTCCAAATTGATCTAGTGCCCTAGCAATTTCAACTTTATCTCCTGTAGAAAAATTTGACTTAAAAAATTGTTCTCCTTCTCGGAGAGTAGAATCAACTATCGCTAGTTTACTTAATAACATTTTTTTAGTTTAGGTATAATTCCATAATTTTAGATAAACATATTATAGGAATGATTGTTAGTATGATTAATTACAATTTATTTTCAATAAAATGCTAGATATTAAAATAATTTAAGATAATTTAAGTGATTTTTGAATTTAGCAATCTGTAGGGAATAGGGAATAGGGAATAGGGAATAGAAAGGAAAAAAAAATGTACTTTAGTAACTTGAGAAAGGCTAAAGATAAATATTTAAATTAAAATTAAATGAAATGACCAAGAGAAAGTATACTTAAGTATTCCAAGCCTCTGGGTTCACCCACCGGTACTGATAACTGATAACTGAAATGAGTCATCACATTTTGAAAGCTAACTGTCAAACTGTTCATTTAGGAGGATTCTCACATGAATTAGAACCAGCATTAATAATTAATTCTGGAGATAGCGTAGATGTAGAAACTTACACTGGTTATTATCTTTATGACCAAGCACCTAAAGATTTTTTAAATCCTGAATTTCTAGAAATTTGTCATAATTTACCAGCAGAAAGAAAAGTTGGTCCTGGTCCTCATTTATTAACCGGACCGATATATATTAATGATGCTCAACCTGGAGATGTACTAGAAATTATTCTGGAAAATATTTATCCTAGTTTACCGATGGGATTTAATTCTATTCGTCGGGGGTGGGGAGCATTACCAGAAGAATTTACCGAACCAAAACTAAATTTTATTCCACTCTCTTTAGAGAAAAAATTTGCAGAATTTCCTCCTAAGAGCGGGATAAAAATTCCTCTTCAACCATTCTTTGGAATTTTGGGAGTTGCCACAGAAAATACTCAACGTTCTTCTATTCCTCCAGGTAGTTATGGAGGTAATATTGACTGTCGAGAATTACAGGTTGGTTCGCGAATATTTTTACCTGTTTTTGTGCCGGGCGGTTTTTTTTCTATTGGAGATGGTCATTCTGCACAGGGCGATGGAGAGATAAATGTAACGGCGATTGAAACTTCAATGAATGGTACTATTCAAATTAAATTGAGGAAAGATTTACAACTAACTTTTCCCATGGCAGAAACATCTAGTGATATTATTTCTTTTGGATTTGGCAAGACTTTAGATTCGGCTTTTGAATTAGCTTTAAAACAAATGATTAGTTGGTTAGAAAAATTTGTTGGGTTGAGTGCTGAAGATGCTTATATTTTGTGTTCCCTTGCAGTGAATTTTCATATTACTCAAGTTGTAAATATTCCTCAAAAGGGAGTACATGGAATGTTGCCAAAATTTATATTAGGGAGTAGGGAGTACGGAGTACGGAGTAGGGGAGAAGTAAAAAATTGAAGTGTCTCCTAAGTATAGCATTACTAATTACTTTAGATTTAGATTCCAGTTTAATTAGTTACAACTGACAAAATAAATATTTTTTGTCTGTTTCCTAACCACAATAAATTGAGTAATAATTCCCTTGGGCATAAATTCGTAAGTGTAACGTAAAATCAAATTATTACTCTCATCCCAGTTGTATGCTGGTTGAGCTTCCGTTAGAAGTTGAGGTGCAATATATGTCTGAGATATACCAGGAATTTTATAGCAGAGTTTAAATTTAATCATTAATTGTAGTAGTTCGTCGTGCATATTGACATATTTTTCTTCATGCCAAATGTTGGTTAAATCATCCTTAGTAAATTTGCGAAAGTTATCTTGAACTTTTTGATTACCTAAGGCTTTATAAACTATAGACATCTCCAGAAAAGTGGGGTTTGCTGATTAAATCTAAAAGTCTTTACAGATAAAGGTAAGTGCCTTTGTAGGGAGCAAAAAGTTCGCACCTCTTATACCAATTCCCAAAAGTAATGCTATACTTGGGCAATACTTCAGTTATCAATTAATTAGTACATATCAAATCATTTTTTTGCTAGTTTTAGCTTATTTAATATTGATTATTATTATGTTTACTTCTCCCGTACGGACGCCCTTATGCAACGTCCCTACACTCCCCTACTCCCCTGCTCAACAAAATGTAGAAAAGTTTTTGAGAAATGGTATTAGGTTACTCAGGTTCAGAAAGTTAGTATTTTGGGCTGACTATGGCAAAAATTAAGGAACGATATCTTCTTCGTACCCCCTCTAAATTCCCATTTCTCCTGTACATCACCAATCCGACGGCTCCCCTACCTGACTCATACCCTTACTCATAAGACTTTTTAAGTAAACTTTCTTGTTGACAAAACTAATAATGAGTGTTTATATTTGTTTTTAGGTAACATCTTTAAATTTATTATACTAAGTATAGTTTAACTATTGTCCAACAGTTGAAAAAAAAATCATGGGTACTAAACAAGCGTCTTTTTTATTAGGTATCTCTCGTCAACGTTTATTAGTTTTACTCGCTCAAGGAAGAGTCAAAGGAGCTAAAAAAAATGGTAGATTCTGGGAAATTCCAGTATCTAAGAGTGGAATGCCTAGAATAATTCCCGCTCGGCGCGGTCCGAAAGGTATCTGGCGCAAGCAACAATCGACTAAACTACAAATGATTCATGTTAATCAAAGTAATATTAAAGGTAATATGGGTAAGCCTCCAGAGGAATTTGAACCAGTAGTGTCAGTCAAAGATAGCAAGCGCAACGATTATGGTTATGAGTTATATATTTCAGGTCCTTGCTATATCGTCTATCAGCCTTACGACCCAGCACCTTGTGGCGCTCATCTGTGGATTAATACTTATGATCCGGTGGAATTTATAGATACTCAATTTAATCCAGCTACAGCAAGGCAACCTAGCAAACTACTTTACATATAGTTTGGTTTCAAAGGTACTCCGATCACCACAAAAAAATATTTATTCGCTTGACAACAGCTTAACTGACAATAACTTCAGCTAATTTATGGTGTTTGTTTTTGGAAAATCTTCACAGTACATAAGGTAGAAAATTTTGCTCTTTCTGCTTGTACTAGAATAAAATCTATCCATGTTCAATTTTGAACTTCTGACTTCAAAGTTGTTGTTGGGTTTATCCTACGGATAAGCTCCGCTAACGGTTCTTAACCCAACCTACAATTGTTAACTTCTGACTTCTAACTTCAAAATTATGCCTAATCGCCCGCCTAAAAATAATTGGTATCAAGACTTGAATCTAGAGCAAAAATCTAAATGGTATGGTCAAATAGCAGATGCTTATAACAAAAGTAGACCTGGCTATCCTGAAAAATTAGTCAAACGTGCCGTAGAAATAGCTCAACTTTCTACCGATGCCGAAATTTTAGAAATAGGTTGTGCTACCGGAACAGCAACAACTACTTTTGCCGAACTGGGTTTTTCTCTAGTCTGTGTCGAACCCAATGCAGAATTTTGTCAAATACTTGTGAGAAACTGCACTGCCTATCAAAAAGTTAAAATCATCAACACTACTTTTGAGGAATGGGAATTAGAAAAAAATCAGTTTGATGCGGTACTTGCTGCTACTTCTTTTCACTGGGTATCCTCTGAAGTTGGTTATGTCAAAACTGCTGAAGCATTAAAAACTGATGGATATTTAATTTTGCTCTGGAATACTCCACCGCAACCAACTCAAGAAATTTATCGGGAATTATTAGACCCTATTTATCAAACCTACGCACCAGATATAAAAGGATATGAAGCGATCGCTACTCATCAAAAAAATATTAGGGGTATGGGAAATAAAGTTATCGACTCTGGTAAGTTTCAAAACTTGGTTTCGGAAGAATTAATCTGTGAAGTAACTTATAAAGTTGATGATTATATAGCACTTTTAAGTACCTTATCGCCTTACATCGCAATGAACTCAGAACAACGTCATACTTTATTTGCACATTTGAGGAGAAGTTTACACAATTATTATGGAGATACTATTGAGCTTTCTTTCTTGTCTGCCCTTCAGGTTGCTCATAAGGTATAGCGTTACCCACAAGTCAAAAGTAATATCATTTGGTTGAATACTTTATAATTAAGCTAGTAGTTAGGCTTTAGCCAGCTAAATATGTATTTAGGGCTAGATAAAAACTACAAACTCATACTTTTTTATAACTGATTATCTGAACATAATATAATGTCTAAATATCTATATTCAATCGTGGGTGTTGCTGAACTAAGGGATGAATCTTTGTACTTCCTCTTTCTCTAAAACTATAATTCTTCCCACACTCCCCACACCCACTAATATCAAATCCGGTTGAATAGTTATATCTTTGGGAGAGACGGGGGGCTGGGGAGATGGGGAGATGGGGAGATGGGGAGATTGAATAAAGTTATAAACATACACTCTATAACCGGATTCTGTATAATTGATCCCGCACTCTATGCAACGCCTTCTTCAGGTTGCTCAGAAAGTTTAATATTAAATCCGCTTGCCTTGGAGTGTTGTGAGAAACCAGATTTATGGAAGGTAGATGTTAGTATGGTAGAGTATTTAACCTACATTCCGCACGACAAAATGTAGTATATAAAAAAGAGGGGAAAACCTGAGTAAGTATTTAGACTTATAGTATGGGGTAGGAGGCGATCGCAAATCAATAGGTTAATAACCGATCCTCACCCTATTTTTTTTGAGTAATGTAGGCTTAAAAGCTATCCTCAAGGGATTTAAACTTGCTTGTTACTCCTGCAATACTTCATAAATGCTTTATCTAGTGATATCAGTTGCCGGAACTCACCAATAGATATCTTCAAAAATTGCAAAAGTCCCTCTATCACTTGAGAGATATAGCTGCCGCACTTGCTCCGCCAACGCGTTGGCGTAGCATTCCGTAGGAAAGCGGAACGGAGTTCTATCCCATCTTAATAATTGCCAAGCGTTTTCATTTTACACTACTATTCTGATTTTGCCCTCTACCTGTTTTCATCTCCAATGTCTCAACTGAGTAGATAGTATCTTTGACAACTTGGAGGAAAAAACTTCAATAATTCTAAACGTTCATAAGTGAGATTAGATATGCTATAAACTCCAGAATTAATCAATAAATGAATTGACTGAAAACATTGAAATATCCAACGTAAAGTAGGTCTATTAGTGGGACGGCCTAATTGGTTTTTTACAGTAGATTTAGCTCGGTTTAAAGTTTGACGCAGTTGACGTTGGCCTAAAGTATAGACCAATAAACATAAGCCCATAATTAATCCTAAAGCTTCGATTCGATGGGGGGATTTAAGGAAGATGCTATCAGTTAAAAATTGGGGGTATGCATAGAAACCTAAAACCCCTCTCAACAGATTGTTGTCCCTTATATTTAGACAACATTTCTTAATCGAGTTAATTCCATCTTATCCAGGACATTTGTTGCTAATATAAATCGACCTGCTCGTTTTTTTTCTAATTCTATTTTTGACTCTCTTAAACCTACTTTAATTTGGACTTCATAAGGAAAATCTGTATCAGATTTCGACTCTACGAATTGAAGGTTAATTTCTGTCAATTCGTGATATAAAAACTTTTTTAACAGCTTTCTTGTTGCTGTTTCTGCATCTGGTTGACAAGCAAATTTTTCGGATTTTAATGTGCGGAGTTGTTTGTTGACTTCACCTCGTTCTTTCTGGATTTTTTTCTCTAGATTTTTTAAATCTGATTCTCGGCGCTGTTGACTTTCAACTATTAACCATCTTTGTTGAATTCCACCGTAAGTTTTTGATAGTTCTTGATAGCTATATCCTTTCATATGACTGGCAGTAAAATCTGACCCATCTATTTCCTGAACTAACTTGTGAGCTGCTTTTATACGCACCGGGACTCGGCTTAACCATTTAATATTTGTTAATAACTGTAGATTTTCTTGGGTATATAAAGCACTATCTGCCACCATTAAACTGTCAAAATTTAACTGATTTTTAAACTCTTTCATGGCTTGTACAAACTCTTTTTGGTCAGATTCATTTCCCGACCCAATTCTCATCCACAATGGTACATCTCCGTCGCTTGTACAAATTAAATCCATCATAAATTGTTTTAAATCAGGTCGTTTATCTCTCGAGTATCCATAAGTAATTTTGAGAGTTTTTGGCTCTATATCTTCTGTCGATTCATCCTCAAGTCTTTGATAATCTCCATGAACATGAAATGAACTGGAATCTAGGTGGACTGTACTTGTTTCTAGCTGATAAATTTTCACTGCTTCTAACACTACAGACATAAAAATCTGATTTAATCCTCTGCGATACAGTTGGTCTAATACCCTTCCTAATCTATCATCGTTAAAATACTCTGCTTTCACTCCTGTTCCGATTAAATGTTCTGTAGCTTTTCCCTCAAAAAATTGACTAAACAAATATAATGGAGATGAAACTAATCCTAATCCATTTAAAAGCATTCCTTTGACGGCTTGACCCCCTGTTATTTTTTCTGGTAGCTCTTCTCCAAGTAGCTGATTAATTTTCTTTTCTATACCAATCTCATCAATAATTCCTGCTACTAACCCTAGATGGTCTAAGTTACTTACTTCTATTGACATTTTATCCTATTTTTTGATCTTCACCTCTTGTCTAGAATTACAGTTTGAGGTTTCTTTTTCTTGAGTCTAAATACTTACTCAGGTTTTCCCCTCTTTATGTACTACATTTTGTCGTGCGGAATGTAGG
>JBCDJM010000287.1:0-10270 GCA_038747755.1 Cyanobacteria bacterium P01_H01_bin.35 | reverse complement strand
TTCTGAATGAAAATAGTCTAGAGTTAGATACAAACGACTTAGAAAATATTACAGACCCAGAATTAATTCTGAATGAAAATAGTCTAGAGTTAGATACAAACGACTTAGAAAATATTACAAACCCAGAATTAATTCTGAATGAAAATAGTCTAGAGTTAGATACAAACGACTTAGAAAATATTACAGACCCAGAACTACTTCTACATGAAAATAGTCTGGAATTAACAGCAGACAATTCTGGAGGAAATTTTGATTTTGGGCAATTAGAACTAGAAGATATAGATGATTTAGGATTAACAGATGAAGATAATAATCCTTTCACCACCACAAATGGTAGTTACCATAAACATGAAGATTCAGAGTATTTAGAAGATTTGCCTGATTTAACACAATTTGAAGATAACTTAAGCATAGATAACGAAGAAATAACAAATCAGTTGCCACTAGAAAATGGTAAAATATCTCAAAATAGAACAAAGCAAAAATATCAAGATGATGCAGTTTTAAATGGTCAAAATAGTGAAACTATACAAGAAATATCTGATTTTAGTTTAACTGCTGACCTGGATGAAATCTGGAAAAAACAACAAGAAGAATTATTAAAAGAAGAAGAAATATCTGAAAATCAAACATTAGAATATGAAGATATAAAAAATAATAAAACCACTCCAAATATAGAGCAAGATTCTCGAATAGAAGAATTAGATTTAGAGTCAGTAGATTTTGAGAACGTAATAGATGAAATCCTAGAGAGTTCTGGGGAAATGATTACTGGGGAAGTAAATAATACTATGCAAAATAGTAGACCTAATCTAGACAAAGATCCAGCAACAGAAAATGAAAATTTTAACCGTAATTTTTCAGATGTAGATGAAGCTACTTTGTTGATGGGAAATAACAAGAGCTTCCAGTGGGAAGAAACAGAAAATGAATTAGGTGAAATAGGAGATGAATTATATAATGAATGGCAGAAAACAGAAAATACAAGTAAAGGAGTAGATGAATTATATAATGAATGGCAGAAAACAGAAAATACAAGTAAAGGAGTAGTGGAAGAACTGGATAGTTTTGAGATGAATGAATTTGATGAAGCAGCATTCAGTCAAGCTTTCCATCTGGATGAAGAAGAAAATATAGATAAAAAAGCCAATGGTTTTCTAGAAGATGATGAATTTGGTAATTTTGAGGACTATGGTTCCCTGACTGAGGGAATAGAAATGCCAACCGATATGACTACTCCTGAGATGGGAGCAGTAGCACCAAATTTAGAAACAATGGATACAGGAATGGTTGTTGGAGCGACAACAGGAGCTTTGTTTGATAGTAGAACCGATCCTAGTGCTATTGATAATGAAGAAGCTATACCAATAGATCATCAACTCCCAACATTTAGCAAAATTAAAGGAGAAGAAGTAGACACAAATGTAATGGTTGAACAAGGTGGGTTAGCGTTTTGGGAAAATGCTTCCCTATATACAAAACAACTATACACAGCAATAGGAACAGGGTTAGTATCCTTAATAGCAGTAGCTTTTGTAACTAATGCAGTCTCTTACAAAGCCTCGCAAGAACAAAAAACAGAAGTAATTTCTGAGTTGCGTAGCACTGGTTGGATAATGACAGGTATAGCGGGAGTAAGCAGCTTTTTAACTGCTTATGGTCTTGGTAGAATTACTACAAACCAAGTAGAAAGAGCGAATAAAGATTTGAATAGTCAATTTGATGTAATTTGTGAAGGTAACTTAAAAGCGACAGCAACAGTATATTCAGAGGATGAATTTGGTAAGCTGGCTGCTAAATTTAATCACATGGCTAAAGTCATCCAAGCAACTTACACAGATGCCCAAAGAAAAGCAGAAGAAAATGAGCAGGCAAAAGAAGATTTACAACGACAAGTAATTCGCTTACTAGATGATGTAGAGGGAGCAGCTCGTGGAGATTTGACTGTGAGTGCTGAAGTTACAGCAAATGTTTTAGGAGCAGTCGCAGATTCATTTAACTTGATCATTCAAAATTTGCGGGAAATTGTGCATCAAGTTAAAGAAGCTGCTCAAAGGGTAAGTAGGGGTTCTATGGATAGTGCTACCTTTGCTCAAGGTTTATCTACAGACGCATTGCGACAAGCAGAAGAGTTGGCAGCAACTCTACAGTCTGTGCAAGTGATGACTGATGCTATTCAACGGGTGGCTGAAAATGCTCGCGAAACAGAAGATGTAGCTCGTTCAGCAGCAGCTTTAGCATTAAAAGGAGGGGAAACAGTAGATCGTACTGTAGCTGGTATTCTCCAAATTAGAGAAGGTGTGGCAGATGCAACTCGAAGAGTGAAACGTTTATCAGAATTTACCCAAGAAATCTCTAAGATCGTAGGTTCAATTTCTGCTATTGCCTCTCGTACAAACTTGTTGGCATTAAATGCCAGTATTGAAGCAGCTAGAGCGGGAGAAGCAGGTAAAGGATTTGCAGTAGTTGCAGATGAAGTCCGACAGTTGGCTGATAGATCGGCTAAAGAATCTAAGAATATAGAACATACAGTTATGCAAATCCAAACTGAAACTGGAGGAGTAATGACGGGAATGGAAGAAGCAACTCAGCACGTTATTAAAGGAACAGCTTTGGCAGAAGAGGCAAAGCAATCTTTGGAAGATATTGTGCAAGTTACAACAAGAATTGATGTATTAGTACGTTCTATTGCTGCAGATACAGTAGAACAAAATGAAGTAGCACAGTCAGTATCGAAAGTAATGCAGGCAGTTGAAATGACAGCTCAAGAAACTTCTCAAGAATCTCAACGAGTTTATAGTTCCCTCCAAAATTTAGTGGGTGTTGCTCGTGATTTGTTAACTTCGGTAGAGCGTTTCCGAGTAGATCCAGCAGATTCATAAAGTAGAAATTGTCAGGAAATTATCAGCAGATTTTTTCATAGTTATGCCAAGCATAATCAATAGTCAAAAAAAATTCTGTTGACTTGAGAACTATAAAAAATATGCAAACTGAACAAACACAAAGAATTATGAGCTATTTTATTGAGGAGGCAAAAGACCACCTCAATACTATAGAGCAAGGATTATTAAATTTGCAAGTTACTATAGAAGATCCAGAACTGTTAAATGAATTATTTAGAGCAGCTCATTCTGTTAAAGGTGGAGCTGCTATGTTAGGGATTAATAGTATACGACACATCGCTCATAGATTAGAAGATAGTTTTAAAATTCTGCAAGAAACTTTAGTTGTTAAAGTAGATGATAAATTAGAATCTTTATTCTTGAAGCTTTTTGATACTTTACAGGATTTATTAGAAAAACTTTCAAATTCCGATTTAACAGAAAAAGAAGAAAAAACTACACTAGAAACAATAGAACCGATATTTAGGGATTTAGAAGAATACCTAGATGATATAGTAGGAGAAAGTCGAGGCATATTTTCAGGAAAAATTCCAGAAGTAAGTAGCGGAAAAGAAAATTTTTTTCTGGTAGAAGTCCCAGAAAAAATGCAAGAAATGTTAATTTTGTTTAAGCAACATGATGATGCAAATACAAGAAAGAATTTGAGAGACATAAGTGATTATTTAGCAGACAAAGGAAAAAAATATAATGTATCATCAAATTGGAGGGAATTAATAGATGTAGTTAAACAAGCAGTCAGTAATACAGAAAATACATACTATATCTTAGCTCACAATATAATTAAAAACTTGAAACAAGCTCAAGAATTGATTATCGACCATCGAGAGCAAGAAATAGTTATAGATAAAAATTTAAAATCCTTAGCCAAGGATGTTGGAAAAGACAATAAAAATCATATAAAAATAGGTAAAATAGATATGTTAAATTCAAATAATATTAACCAGGAATTAGATATACAAAATAACACAAAAGTTAATAATGAAGAATCTATAGATGACTGGTTCAATAGCTTAGACAGTACAGATGTAGATAATAGTAATTATAACTTAATAATAGAGAAAGAAAGAAAAGGACCAGAAGTAGGAGTGTCAGAACTAAATAGTTTAGCGGATTTATTTGAAGGAGAAACACCAGATTTAGATTCTAGTTGGGAAGAAGAAGAAATACTAGATAGAGGAAAATTAGAAGCAGATAAACTAAAAATATCTAAAATTGATAGTGATGATTCTGGTGACTTATCTGACTTATTGTTTGATGTTAATGAAGCAGCAAAATCATCAAAAGTTCAAAACGACAATGAATGGGATTTGGTGAGTACAGCAGATGAAGAATTATCGGATTTATTTGATGAAAATCGAGAAAATGAACTAGATAAAAATAGTAAGTCTAAAATACAAAATATTAATTTACAACAAGACAATAGTAATCAAAAAAAACCTACACCGGATTTAGCCGATCTATTTGGTGACTTAAATAATGGAGATTTATTAGAGGATGTCAATGAATCAGAAATTGACTTGCAATTAGACATGGATTTAGAAGTAAATACTTCTGTTGGGGAAATCAACTCTCTTCCCCACAATAAAGATGAAAAATTACAGTTAGATGAATTAGATCTGAGTGATTTATTAGCGATTCAAGATGTAGAGCGGGAAATAAAAAGTGAGACAAAAGCAGAAAAATCTCAGATTAACATAAACACTACAAATGATTTAACTTCTGGAGGTTCAGACTTAGAAGCACTGTTTGAAGATTTAGAAGAAATGCCAGTAGAATCAGAAGACTCAACATCTAGTCTGGAGGACTTATTTGATCTACAAGATGTAGACTCTTCAAACTCACAAGATTTAATCAATGTGGAGAAGTTAGACTGGCAAGATTTGACACAAAACGATAACAATGATTTGAATAGTTTATTAGACGAGTCAAGTCTAGATTTTACTAACCTCTTACCAGAAAATATAGTTGAAAGTAATGACAATACTCAAGAAAATCAGGAAACTTCGGCAGATTTAGAAGACTTATGGCCTACATTAGAAGAGCCAGAAGATAACAATGGATTTAATCAAGATACAGATGAAACATTAGATTTAGATTTAGATAAATTACTAGATGTAGTAAGTGAAAAAACTTCTGTAGAGACAGAAGAAAGTCAACAATTAATAGCTACTAATAACCAGACAAAAATAGAAGATTATGAATTTATTGCCTTAGAAGCAATACTCAAGTCAGAAAAATCTGAAAATTACAATGTTTTTGTACAACTAGAACAACTATTAAATGGTATAGAAATAAACTCGAAATCTAATAAAGTAAATACGGTAGTTGTAGAGAAAAATTCTACAGAGGAAGTATCAGCAAGTAGAACGAACAAGTCACAAGAAGCAGAAGATATATTGACTGAGGAAGAAAAATCCGTAGAAAATTTTGATACAGATACCTCGAAATCAAATAAATCAAAAATAGTTTCTACTACTAATGCTCCTCGCCGAAAATCTCGCCCTCTAGAACAAACAATTAAAGTACCTGCAAAACAATTAGATAATCTGAGTAACTTGGTAGGTGAACTGGTAGTTAATCGTAATAGTTTAGAACAAGGTCAGGAACGAATGCGTCAGTTCCTAGATAACTTACTGCATCAGGTAATGCTACTAAGTGATGCTGGACAAAGAATGCACGACTTATATGAAAAAACTCTTCTAGAAAGAGCAATTTGGGACAGTCGTCATGGAAATCGTTCTAGCAATACTTCCAATGTACCAAACACAGGAAATGAAAGTGAAACTTCTCAAGCAAAGCTTGACCCTCTCGATCTCGATCGGGCTGAAAACTTCACTCCTTTCCACTTATTAGCTCAAGAAACTATTGAATATATTGTCAGAGTACGAGAGTCTGCGTCTGATATAGAATTTTTGGTTGATGATGCAGAACAGGTAACTCGTCAACTACGACAGGTAACAACTCAACTACAAGAAGGGTTCACAAGGTCGAGGATGATACCTTTTTCTCAAACAGTACAACTGTTACCTCGTGCTGTGCGAGACATTTCCATGGAGTGTGGTAAAGAGGTAGAATTACAGGTAGAAGGGAAAGAAACTTTGATTGACAAAATGATTCAGGATAAGCTTTCTGACCCGATGAAACATCTTATGAATAATGCTATAACGCATGGAGTTGAAACACCCCAAGAACGTCTCAGTGCAGGTAAATCTTCAAAGGGTAAAATCACAATTCGTGCTTTTCACCAAGGAAATCAGACGGTAATTTCGGTTGGAGATGATGGGGCAGGAATTGATCCAGAAAAAGTTAAGAATAAAGCGATCAAAAAAGGTGTGATTACTCAGAAACAAGCTCAAGGAATGTCTGACCTGGATGTTTATGATTTACTCTTTCATCCTGGTTTTAGTACCAAAGATAAGGCTGATAATTTTTCAGGTAGGGGAGTAGGGTTAGATGTGGTGAAGACTAATTTGACTGAGATTCGAGGTACTATTACTATTGATTCGACTATTGGCAAGGGTACAATATTTACCATTCGCTTGCCACTAACTTTAAGTATATCGAAAGCATTGTGTTGTATTAGCGATCGCTCTAGAATTGCTTTCCCTATGGATGGGGTAGAAGATATGGTGAAAGTTGGTAAGGATGATGTGAAAATAGCAGAAGATGGGCAGCATTACATAGAATGGCGCGGTGCAAAGTTGCCTTTCCGTCACTTGCGAGAGTTACTGGTATATAATCGTCATCTGCGCCGAGGTAATGTTTATGGCATAAATGCTGAAGAAGATATGATTTCAATTGTGGTTTTGCGTTCTGCTTCAGTAGGTATATTTTTAGCAGTGCAAGTCGATCAGGTTTTAGAACAACAGGAAATTGTAATTAAACAATTAGAAGGACCTGTTCCTAAACCTGTGGGTATTGCGGGTGCAACTGTTTTAGGGGATGGTAAAATTGTGGCGATCGCAGATGTTATTGAGTTAATTAACTTAGCAACAGGAAGACAACGCCGAGATGATGGTAATATTTGGTCTTCTAGTGGTGAAGATACTTTATCTTTACCTACAGATCATAAGAGTGAGTCTACAGTATTAATTGTGGATGACTCAATTACAGTCCGTGAGTTGTTATCAATGACATTTAGTAAAGCTGGTTATCGAGTTGAACAAGCAAGGGATGGTAAGGATGCTTGGGAAAAACTGCGTGCTGGTTTACCTTGTGATTTGGTGTTCTGTGATATTGAAATGCCTCGGATGGATGGTTTTGAGTTATTATCTCGGATGCAAAAAGATCCTAATTTGAAGATATTACCTGTGGCAATGTTGACATCTCGCGGTGCGAAGAAACACATGGAAATGGCTTTTGAGTTAGGAGCTAAGGGTTATTTCACTAAACCATATATAGAAGATAAGTTGTTAGATGGGGCAGTTAGTATACTTGAAGGTAAAACTGTTGGAGATGTTGTTAATGCTTAATTACAGCGGTTTCCGCGCGTTATGAGGTACACCTATCGCGGGCTTTCAGGCCCGCACTGCAATATTTTCACCATTTACCTTGTACCTCATTTGGCGAAATCTGCTATAAGTCAAAAGTCAAAAGTCAAAAGTTTCAGGTTTATAGAACCTAATTTACTATAAATCTTATGGATCTGTACTTTTGGTATATATAGCGCTACGCATTAAGGTTAGGACATTTCTAAATCTTAAAACCCTTTATTAGTCTACTATTCCCTATTCCCTATTCCCTATTCCCTAGCGCGTAGCGCTATAAATCAGGAGTCAATAGAAAAAAGGTAGAAAAATACTTTTATTTTCCCATACTCCCTATTGCTTTTCAGAAGTTTTGAATCTGGATCTAAGTCATTGCAATTGGAACGGAGTGGAAGGTTTGCGGAGCATTCCGGAACGGATAGCAATCTCAGGAGCGCAGGTCGATTGCTTCCTATTGTCGCTCGGGACAACCTTTCAAAGGGATTCTATATTACTTGACAAAAACTACAGTAATCAGAGATAATAATAGATTGTGTGTCTAAATCCTGCTCGGACCAGGTTCAGGCATATTAAAAGCTGGTAAAGCAAGAAAGGCGTTTGCCTATCTCAAGTAACGAAATTACCATTCAAGGTATTAGTTTCACAACCAGCTACCTGTACGGCAACCCCATAACACAGTTAATGAGTTACGCAATTATTGAAACAGGCGGAAAACAACTAAGAGTAGAACCAGGTCGCTTTTACGATATCGACCTTCTACCCGCAGCAGAGGGAGACCAAATTTCCCTTGAGAATGTGCTTCTAGTTCAACATGATGGTGATGTTCATATTGGTCAACCCCTTGTAGAAGGTGCCCTTGTAGAAGGCACGGTTATGAGACATTTGCGGGGCAAAAAGATTATTGTCTACAAAATGCGACCTAAAAAGAAGACTCGTAAAAAAAGAGGACACCGCCAAGAACTTACTCGCCTAATGATTGATTCTATAAGTCTCAATGGCAAAGTATTAGCATCGGAAGAAAAATCTCCAGTAGCAGAACCTCAAACTTCCGCTACAGAAGTAACCCCAGTCTCAACTGAGACTGTTAGTGAAACTACAACTGAACCTACAGAAGTGAGTAGTCCTGTAGAAACATAGACTACAGTAGAAGTTGAGACTACATCTGAAGAAAAACCAGAAAATCAGGCAGAATAGTTACAGCAGTTATTATAAATAGTAAAATTTGGAGGAAATTATGGCCCACAAAAAAGGTACTGGTAGTACCCGCAACGGTCGTGACTCTAACGCTCAGAGATTAGGTGTTAAACGCTATGGTGGTCAAGTTGTTAAAGCAGGAAATATTCTTGTTAGGCAACGTGGCAGCAAATTCCATGCAGGCAATAATGTTGGCGTCGGTAGTGACTATACTTTATTTGCTTTAGTTGAAGGTGTCGTAACTTTTGAAAGAAAAGGTAAAAGTCGGAAAAAAGTTAGCGTTTATCCTGTAGCTCAAGAAGCTAATGTTGCTGTAGCTGAAGCTTAAATCATTTTAATTTAAGCTAGCTCAGAAACCCAGGAAATCTAAATTTTTTTTTGCTACACGACATAAAAAGAGTCGTTTGTAAATTGTAATTTCTGAAACTTTTGTAGAGACTTTATAAAGTCTCTACATTATTTTTTTGAGTATCTTTTGAGCCAAATGTTATGGCGCTACGCGCTAGGGAATAGGGAATAGGGTTTTTCCTACGGAAATGCTCCGCAAACAGGATTTAGAAATGTCCTAGCCTTAATGAGTAGCGCTATATCATACCTACCAAAATGGTTTAAACACTTTTTCTATAAATTTTAAGTGCAATATTTTATATTTTTTTAATCAAGAAAATCTTCTTTTCGACCGCATTGAAATCTGAATCACAAATTATGTTCCCTGCCCTAATTTGGAATCACAAAATATTTGTCCACCATGTTTTTCTGTAATAATATCATGGCTAATTGATAAACCTAATTCTGTTCCTTTGCCCACTTCTTTAGTTGTAAAAAAAGGGTCAAATAGTTTTGACTTTATTTGCTCTGTTATTCCTGGGCCATTATCTATAATAAAGAAAAAATATAACTCTTTTTGCAAGAGTAAACAACAGTTGCAGAAGACAACAGGTAACAAGGAAAAGATTTGAAGGAGATTTTTTTAAGGAAAATTAGCAACTTTTCCGGAACTTGTCACAATTTATGCGAAAATCTAATTATTGATACACCCTGATTGATCAAACCCAGCCAAAACTGGCTGGGTTTTCTTTTTCTTTTTCTTTTGAAAGTTGGCACTAGATACTATAGCGCTACGCGCTAGGGAGTAGGGAGTAGGGAATAGCGGTGCGACCCCGCGTCGCCGTTAGGCGCAAGGGAACGCGCACCAAGAGAGGGAGTAGCAGACTTTTCAAGGGTTCTAGGATTTAGAAATGTCCTAACCTTAATGCGTAGTGCTATATGATTTTATAGCACTACGTTACCAATGGATAATTGATAATTAATCAATTTGGCTTTATTGCTTCTCCGTTTAAAATGAAGGAGCATTTCTCCATGGAAAACTGGGTTAGAGATTACTTTTACAGCAGATTCCGTACCAATGAGGTACAATTAATTTTTTGCTTTCATACCTATTTCCTCCATACTTAGGGCTGGCTGATTAAATCTCAAAGTATTTACAGATAAAGCTTTCAGGCTTTTTAGGTTGGTAAAAAGTACGCCTGTTTGAGCTGCTTAATGCACGGTTCCCGAAAAATCAAAAAGTTAGTATTTTTGCTGCTGAGTATAGCAAAAAAATTATTTCTCCCCTACTCCCCTACTCCCCTACTCCCCTACTCCCCTACTCCCCTACTCCCCTACTCCCCTACTCCCCTACTCCCC
>JBCDJM010000286.1:0-10325 GCA_038747755.1 Cyanobacteria bacterium P01_H01_bin.35 | reverse complement strand
CTATTTCATTCGTGAAAAGCTATAAATGGTATACTCTAATCAAATATTTGTTTGAGCTGGTTACACATCGTCAAACCTTTGATTTTCCCAAAATTTTCATGTATGGCTACTTTTCATAAATCATTTAGGATTGCTATATAAGATTTTATCTAATGGGAAAACCGCCAGAATTGTTAATCATTTCATCGACTTTTTTCATCAGAGAAATTGTTTCATAAATAGCAGCGATAATATTTTGATACTGGATAAGCTCGTGATAATTTATTTATCTGTTTTTGCGGTCTTTTAACCATTTTTGACAAACCTGATATCCACCAATATTAAAATTTAAAACTTCTAGGGTTACACCTGTAAAATATTGAGTTTTATTTATCCAAACTTTGCCGGGAGTTTCATCTTGGGGTGGGGTATAACTAATATTTTCAACTCGATTATTTCCTACTTCCGGATAAGTGCTAATTTCTGAGGCAGTTATTTTCATTAAGTGGAGGTTAACCAGGCGATCGCCTACTTTTATTAGTTGTAAAAATAATTCTGGGTTGTTAGTTAAAGGAATTCATAATTAACCACAGGTTCGGGAGTATAATAAACACCTTTTTACTTCGGTGGTAAAAGATTCTATTAAACTTTTTAAGATGGGGCGATATGTATGTTCTGTAGCGTTGTCTGATTGTAGATAAAATTCTATTTCTTTGATGTACTTAGAAAAAGTCTTCATATTTTTTGGCAAAAAATAGATATTCGTACTACGAATAGTATCATTTAAAGTTAGGCTTTCCTAACATAAATCTATTCAACTCTTTAATTTTGATTTTCAAAAATATGTTTAATTGAAAAGAATTGATTTACTGAATAACCAATAACTAAAAAATGACCCAAAAATAGATTTTTCCACAGGTTTTCCACAGCCTATCTATTGGTGAAATTATTGATATAGTAGAGAATTTTTAGAGTTTTCCACATTTTCCACAGATAACTTGAGAGTCTATTACTGACATTTTTCCTCTCATGTTAGAAGTCTAGATTACTCAAGTTAAGAATGTTAGGATTTCAGTCTGAGGTGAGTTTTGTTGAACAAGCCTCTAGTTCCTTATATAAATAACTAAACTCTAATGAAATTAACTTGTACTCAAGGTGACTTAAGTAGTAACCTTTCTTTAGTTAGTCGTGCAGTTCCCTCTAGACCAAATCACCCAGTATTAGCAAATGTTTTATTAACAGCAGATTTAGAAAATCAACGTTTAGAATTAACAGGTTTTGACTTAAGTCTTGGTATTCGTTCGAGTTTTCCAGCAGTTGTAGAAACTGGTGGAACTTTTACTTTACCTGCCAAATTATTTAACGATATTGTTTCTAGACTACCAGACGGTAATATTACTATTGATGATGATGAAGGGGAAGCGATCGCTACTCTTACTTCTACCTCTGGGCGTTACCAAGTTAGAGGTATGGGAGGAGAGGAATATCCAGAGTTACCAAATGTGGAAGATGGGGAAGTAGTAAATTTACCACCGGAAGCTTTGATTAATGGTTTGAAAGGTACTCTATTTGCTACAAGTCCAGATGAAACTAAACAAGTATTGACGGGAGTAAACTTAAAAGTACAACCAGATGGTTTAGTATTTGCTGCGACTGATGGTCATAGGTTGGCAATAGTTGAGACTGAAAGTGTAACAGCAGAGGATGAGGAAGAAACAGAGGTAGGGGCGATTCGCGAATCCCCCCTACAAGAAGTTGCAGAGTTTGAAGCAACTATTCCAGCAAAAGCTTTAAGGGAAATTGAACGAATGATTGGGATGGGTAAATCTGATTCTTCTGTGGCGTTGAAATTTGATGAAAGTCAGGTAATTTTTGAGTTAGGAGAGCAACGTTTAACTAGCCGAAAATTGGAGGGTCAATATCCAGCTTACGGACAATTATTGCCTAATAAGTTTACTAATCAAATTAATGTTAATAGAAAAGAATTTTTAGGAGCGGTGGAAAGAATTGCTGTTTTAGCTGACCAGAAAAATAATATTTTGAAGTGTTCTATTGATAGTGTTAATCAGGAGATTTCTTTGTCTGTAGATGCTCAAGATGTGGGTAGTGGTAGAGAGTCTATGGCAGCACAAATTTCTGCTGATGAACCAGAAGAAATTGCTTTTAATGTGAAGTATTTGATTGAAGGTTTGAAGGCTATTCCTTCTGCTTCAGAGATTTCTATTCAGTTAAATACGGCTACAACTCCGGTGGTTTTAAATCCTTTGGGTGGATTGAAAATGACTTATTTAATTATGCCTGTTCAGTTAAGAAGTTAAAGGTAAAAGTTTTGATTACATAAAGAAACAAGCTTAAATATTCAAAACATTTAAGCTTGTTTTTTTCTAGCTAGGGTTGCTAGTTAATTCTCAAAAAGTTTACATATAAATGATTATGAAAGATAAAAAAATAGACCTATAATTTAAACCAGGTTATCACATAATTTTGATAAATAAGGGAGATGCACTAACAAAATTAAAAAGGTATGAAGAGGCGATCACTGCTTATGAAAAAGCGATATAAATTGAACCAGACTATTATCAAGCTTGGTACAATAAAGGCAATTCTCTGTCAGAACAAAATAGTTATTAATTAATAAGCAATTAAATATGGTAAATGAATTAAGAGAAGGTGACAATCTAGTTCCTGTTAACTATCAAAATTTGTTAGAACAGATTTTAAAGAAATTACCAGAACAAAATCTGTTTAAAATATCGAGCGATGTAGCTACCGCTAGGCTCCACCAACGCCGACGTTTACGAATAAATATTGATGAGATAGCTGCTTCTATTGCTACTACGAATATTCAAAATCCTTTAAGCACTACTAAGGGGGTTCGTGTTGCTAGTATAAATTTTGCAAACCGAGACAAATTTCTGACTAAAATACAAGAAATAAAAGAATATTTGATAACTAATTTAGAATCTACAGAAGGAATAGGAGATATTGCTAGTTTTGTCGATAGTTTAATTGTTAATTTAACAGATTTTCAAGGGCGTGCTAATCAACTAGGTTTAGCTTATCCTTTTGACGAAAAGTATACAGACTTGCAAAAACAAGAGTTAATTTTAGATTCTCAAATTCCTGGTAGTAGTTCTTTACTAAAATTCCATAAACTGACAATTACAGTGGGAAATATTACGGCGTTTCAGTCTCAGCTAAAGGAAGGAATTAAACGGAATATTCAAAATAATTTTGATTCGGAAGACCCAGAAGATATTGAAGATATTTATCCTTTTTTAGAAAGACAAGTTGAGGATAGAAACTCAGATTTTAATAAACTGCAAAGACTGGTAGATGAGGAAACATTAGGGAAGTTAAAAAAGGAAGCAAAAATTATATATTTAGAACATTTATTAGCGAATATTGAGACTAATGATAAAGGAGTTATTTATCTGACAGATTTAATTCGGCGCTTGAAGTTAATTGAGAAATATATTAATGATGAGTCTAAAGCGGATGGAGATTATGATGTTTCTTATGCTGGAGAAAAATTTAATTACCGAGATATTTTTGCTCGTGCTGAAGTTTTTGACGCACTGCCAATTATTCCAATAGTTGATGGTAATTTAGGAGAAACTACAAATAGAGAAACAGGAAAAACTCAATTTGTTTTGGGTTTAAAAATGAAGTTAGATGGCAAAGTGCAAGCTAGGGGTGGAAAAGAAGTATTTGACTATAATTTGGAGATAATTACCCATAATAATCAGGAGGAAAATGAGGCGTTAAAAGCTAATCCAGATAAAAAGAAAACTTGGGCAAGAAAAATATTAACGCGAGCATTTTTATACTATTTTGTATTTTCTTGCCCAAAGCCAAAGGGAGAGAATCATCATTCTGATGATGAGTTAAATTATGATCCTATACCGATATTTGATGAGCAAGTTTTGCCAAAATTAAAAGGAGATAATGATGCTGAAAAGGATAGTATTTTCCGGGGATTGATAAGAGGATTTAATGAACGTGGAGTGAAGGAAAAAATCAGGAAGTTAAGGGGTTTAGTCAGAAACTTTTTAGATAGAGGTAAAAAATTACCTAACTGTATAAAAAGTCGGGAAATTTGTATTAATAAACGAATCCTCAAAACTGATACTGATAGTCTGTTTCAAGGTAATTTTTTTCACGATGATTTAAGAGAAAATTATAAGAAATGTCTGAGGTATATTTTTCTGGCTAAGGAAGCAACAAATAATCGAGCAGTATGCCAGCTAACTGCTAGTATCAAGATAGAAGATGTGCGTTATTTTCAAGGAAGCGATCGCCAAAATTTTCAGTGGGAATATGGTGTAGAAGGAATTAAAGCATTACCTGTAATGTGGATACCTGATACAGATACTTGTCGGCGAATTTATCACGAAAATTTTGTGCAGAAAGGATATAAATTTATTCTGTTTAGTTATAATAATCAACGTTTAAATCCAGATAAAAATCAATTAAATTCGACTCAAGCATTTGTCTATCGTTTTACTTTTATCTTGTTATCTTATCTTTGCCTACATATTTTATTAGAGCAATATTCTGGAGCAGAAAAAGAATTATTTATTCCGATGGTGCGACTCCATGAGGGAACCCACGACGCTCCTTTTCCTGCTGAAAAGTTTCTGGCTAATCTTGCCAAAACATTAGCTTTTATTTTTAGTAAAAAATATCGGTGTAACTCTCAAGGTTTTCGGGTTAATAAACCACCTAGTTCTTTCAATATTAGAAATGGTTTAAATTCTCTATATTCTGTATTGCCTAAAAAGTTTAGCTTCAATCATAATTCTGATTCTACTTTATTAGATAAACTGGCAATTATTATTGTCTCTAGCAAACTGAGCGACTCCAGAACAGGTAGTCAAAACCGTAAAGATAGAATTGCCAATTTATTTGGGGAAGTAATAAGTATTCAAAGGTTAGAAAATGGCAGTGTAAAAATTCAACCTTTGACGACATTTTTTGATAACTATCGACTCCGAAGTATGTATCAGGAACCACCTGTTTTAATGGATAGAGTCATTGACCTTTACTCAGAAGGATATCAACACTTTTTATATGTGGCACAAGCACCTTATACAAGTACATTACATATTACTCAACAAGAGGAGGAAGAGAGACTATATTTTATGTCACCTACTATTATTAAGACTATGAAGCAAAACCAAGATGACATTAAAATATATCCTGTACTTTTTGATAAATATTATGTACACAAATTCAAATTAAAAAAACAGGAGGTGAAATCTTTGTATATTCAAGACACTAGACAATTAATGAATATTTCTGAAGATAGTAGTCAAAAATCAGTAGTATTTTTCAATTTATTTAACGGGATTTCTGTAGGTGGGAAAAATAGTGAGAATGAACGATTTTATAATGGCGTTATTTCCTATTCCACTCTGTTAGGAAGATATTATTCTGGGGTGATGGATGATGAGGATATTCGGCAAGGTTTAGTTTATGATAGTTCCCTAAAAAATGATATTCTTCAATATCTGACTTTTTTCCATTTTTCTCGGTTTGAAAAACAGGAGAAAGATAGTAGTAATTTAAGTTTAAAGTTAGACCCTTATGAAAATATTATTGGCGATGAAGCGTTGGGAAGTTTGGCAATTTTTCCTCAGATGACAGAAAGTATTGAGTTTAATGCTTTGGCTTTTTTGACAGAAGTTAATGATGCTGTTGATGGAGTTATTTTTTAATAGTTAATTTAGTAGGGGTTTGGTCTCCAAACCCTTCTCAGATTGAAAACTTCAACAGACAACTTGACTGCGAAGCGAGTTATTTTGGAGTTTGATATTAATTACAGGTTTAGTAGGAGTAAATCATCAGCTTTTTTGACTATTACTATTTGAAAAAAATTTTGAGAGTGGAAAATTTTGAGACTATCTATATATAAGAGTCAGAAAAAATTTCGACTTACCTGACAAGTCTGGCGCAACGATACGTTCCAATTCTGAGGGAAATTCCCAATTTTCGGCAAAATTCCCAAAGTGAAAAATTTTGAGACTATCTATATATAAGAGTCAGAAAAAATTTCGACTTACCTGACAAGTCTGGCGCAACGATACGTTCCAATTCTGAGGGAAATTCCCAATTTTCGACAAAATTTTGAGAGTGGAAAATTTTGAGACTATCTATATATAAGAGTTAGGAAAAATTTACCTCTACCTAGAAACATCTCTTCCAACTAGACTCTGACATTCTGAGAAAAATCTCCCAATTTTTGGCAAAATTATGAAAGAAAGCTACTATGGATCAAAAAAAGAAAACTATGACACTTGCTGAAAATTTAGGACGTTTATTTGAAGTAGGATTTAATATTGGCGTACTTGCTGATATTCAACACCATAAATATCAGAATTACTTTGGTGATTTATATCATCAAGATTTACAGAAACTCAGATTACCAATTCTGGTTAGAAAAATCGCAGATGCAGAGAAAATATTTAGCACGGTTAGTATTGAAAATCTAGAAAGATGGAGTGAATATTTTATCCAGAAAGGATTTTTTGCTGGATTAAATTTTTTCCGCGAGTATATCAAGTCAACTAATTGGAAACTCCACCTGAGAAAACCGGAAATTTTATATTACCAATGCAGCTTTCATGGAGATAATGCTTTCGCTACTAATCCCAAGGATAGACAAGAAGCAACTAGAAAATTATTGTCTCAATTTTTATCTGCTGATGTTTTAGATAGTCAACTAAACAACTACGTTACCAAGTACCACGAAAAAGGAGAATTTTTACAAGCAGATACTTTAATACTTCTACGTTATCGGAGAGAAATTAGAATTATTTGTGTAGACTTGTCGATATTTTCAATCAAGTCAGCGGAAGATTTATTACCACTGGATAATATAGAAGAATTACGCCGAATGTTGATGAGAGATATTAAATATATACGTTCTAAGAGTGTTTTTTCTAACCTGCGAATTGATACGGGAGATACTCAGGATTTTGGTTTAGAATTTTCCCCAGATTTGAAACGATATTTCACTGCTTTTAAACGTAAGGATAAGGAAACTGCTAAGTTAATTCAAGCTGGTGCTTATGCTTATAGTTTCTATAATTTTATCAAGAAAGAAACCGATATATTAGATGAGTCTAAGTCATTACTTTTTAATGCAGTGGGATATAGCGACCGCAACGTTAGTTCTCTCTGTTTACAACCAAAAAATATCAATATTCTTGAGACTTGTGCAGATATTTATCAAAATGAACCGAAGGAGCAAGAGATAAAAATTGCTCGCCAGGAAGTTTTGGAAAAAATTAAAAATAATGCCAAAAAAAGTTTTCAAAATGGGAGAAACTTTGCCAAAGAATTATCTGTCAAAAATATTTATGGAAAGGAGGATAAAATTACTCAAGTAATTCATCAAGAAAAAATTGATGGTTTCTTTAATTCAGTCGGAATTATTCCAGATGATTTAGCAAAAAAAATGGATGTTCCTCCCAAATTAACTTTAAGAAATGCTCATCGTGAATTAATTAAAAAAGTGCTGGAAGGTGATCAAACTTATATATTTTTAACAGGTAATCCAGGAATAGGAAAAACTACAGCGATCGCTAATTTTCTTAAATCTCATATCGACGATGGATTTCTATTATTTTATGTTAGTCCTCGCACTCAAGTTAATGTCGATTTAATTAGTAAGTTTAAGTCGAAAAATGGCGAGTCTTTATGTAGCGATAAAATATTTGGTCTCACGACTAATTCTATTCTTATTAAAGAAAATCATGGCAAACCTACAGTTAGTTATCGTTCCAATCTCCGTCAAGATAATTTCACTAAAAATACTGTCAATTTTACGCCAATGAGTTTGACTTCCAAATCTGTCAAAAAACCTACTTCTAGAAAGTCGCGATTTTACAGAGAAACCGAGGATAGTATTAAAGATATTGGGGAAAAAAGTGCAGGAGTTCTCTCTAGTATCTGCCAGGGAATATATACAACTATCAATCAGAATTTTTCTAATAATATTGTGGCTACAGTCTCGATTCAATCTTTAAGAAAAACGTCAAATGGTGCAGATACTCTTAAGCATTTACAGAAAATATTTCAAGATGCTTATAACCGAAATACAGGTCTGATGCCTGAAAAAATGCGAGAAATTTCTCAGAGAATAAAGCACATATTTATAATGATAGATGAGGTAACTGGGGATGATAGTGGAGTAAATTTTTTGCATGGAATTAAGGATTTTTTGAAAGATTATGATTTAACTAATCCTGAATTTGGATTTAATACAAAAGTCATTGTTGCTGATGCTTCTATTGTCGAAAAAGAGGTTATTCAACAACATTTATCTCAGACTTCCCCCGAACCAGATAAAATTTATTTTCGCTCTGTAGGAGAAAATACAAATTCGCCCCTACGAGTGGAGACTTTTGAATTTAATAAACAACCAGCAATTGCTATTAATGCTAATTCTTATCCTGCTAGTAGTTTAGATATAACTTATAAAATTTTTATCGAATTTTATAAATTTAATGAAGCTAAATTTAAAGATAATAATAAGGAGTTAATCAAAACGGTTCAAGCCAATATTTTATCCGATATAAATTCATATTTCGATAATCCCGAATCTAGTCAAGTTTTAGTTTATATTCAAGACAAACGAAAATTACAAGAATTAATAGACAAAATTCGTAAGTCTCGAAAGTTTGAACAATATACAGACTATTTGGAAATACACGCTAATTTATCCGATGAAAAAAAGAGCAAAATTGAAGGATGTAAACAAGACGTCAAAATTGTATTTATGACATCTTCAGCAAGTCGCGGTTTATCCTTTCCTAAAGCCAAAATTATCTTAGTAGAAATCCCTAAATTCCAAATAGAAAGAAATTTAATGGAAATCATACAAGTTATCTATCGAGCGCGGGGAGAATATTGGGAAAATAACACAGCCAAAACTTTAGATAACCAACCAAAAAAGATAACCTTTTATTTGAGCGATCGCGCCATTTATTACCCTCAACAAGAAAATATATCTGCACAAGAATATGCTGAAGAAAAGAAATTATCTTTAGCAGAAAGTTTATTAAATCTCTGGGATATTTTATTAATTCTCAAATTGTCGATAATGACACGAATAACTGGTGCAGGTAGTCTGGGAATGAAAAAATTTATGATGATTCCTATTGGTGGAAAATCTGTTTCTGCTGCTGGAAATACATTTAGTAGTCAGATAACTAATCTCATCAGAGAGTTGAAAAATGAACATTGTCGTCATCCTAAAGAACAAATTATTAAAGATGTTTATAGTAGTTTGATGGAAATTTTTAGCAGTGCAGATTTTGAATTGCTTAAGGATGAGAATAAATCAAAAAAATCAGATTCCCCATATCGTTCCTATCTGTCACTTCTAGACTCTTTTAACCAACAATTTTCCAATTATTGTAACCGACTCGATAAATTACTAAATTTTGGCAATATCGAAACAGCTCATCTCACTGGTAATTTATTAGTAGTGGCTATTTCCAAACACAGATTAAAAGAAACTTACCTGATGAAATTAGAATCACAAATTAGAAAATTTGCTAATGATGAATTAGTCGAAAAAATGAAGGAAATTAGCAGAAATAAAGATTATCCACCCAATCTCATATCTGCAATGGAAGGTAGGGTCTCAGAATTTGTTAAATTGCTGAATAGTGATATTAATAGAACTCAGTGGTTTGAGCAAAATAGTCAAAACTTAGACCAATATTATGCTCTACCATTATTTGTATTTATGAGTAGACAATTAATGAGTGAATATTTTAAACAGGAACCTGAAGAAGAAGAAGAAACAGAATTTAGAACCCTGTTATCTAAATATGTTCACTACCTTTATCCCGCATATAATACCCTACCCATTGGTCGGAAATATGGGGAATTTCCCTTTATTGTTTTTCGTAGTTATAGCTTAGAGGAAATGCGAGAAAAAATTTATAGCGATCGCTATCTTTTAACTTCCAATGAGCTAAATATTCTCAACTTAATTCTTTGTCGGGAGGAGGAAGTCTGAACTCAAAAATCTCGGAAAATCTGATGAAAATTATCCCGATATTTCCTACAATACTTTACCCATTTTTCAGAAATATCAGCAGTTTCTGTTTCTTATTTTTCGTAGTTATAGTTGAGGAGAAATAGGAGAAAAATTTATAGCACTCCCTATCTCTTAACTTCTAATGAGTTAAATATTCTCAACTTAACTTTTTACCGATATGAGAAACTATAAACTCAAAAATCTCGGCAAAATCTGATGAAAATTATCCCGATATTTCCTACAATACTTTACTCATTGGTCAGAAATATCGAGAGTTTCCATTTATCGT
>JBCDJM010000285.1:0-10335 GCA_038747755.1 Cyanobacteria bacterium P01_H01_bin.35 | reverse complement strand
TTTTTTTTTTTTTTTTTTTTTTTTTTTTTTTTTTTTTTTTTTTTTTTTTTTTTTTTTAAATTTAAAAAATTTTTTTGTGTTTTTTGGGGGGGGGTTGGTTTCGTCCCCCCGCCGGGCCCCCCCACTACACCCTATTCATTCTCAATAAGGGTTTTCTTTTAGTTGAAGTATTATTCAGTTTCCGAACGCAAATCCCTTTTCATATATAGCTTTCAACTAGCTTGTCACCCCGTGAGGAAAAAACCTATCAAGAACCACCTAAAAACTTTACTTTGAGCTTGGGTTGTGCTTGACATATCTATCATTTAAGTCTAGGGCAAATCGCTAAAATATATTAGAGTCACTAACATCTAGAAGCAAGTAGTGAGATTACCTTGATGAGTCCAAGGGCAGGCTTGATTCAAGCAATTGTTCGAGGTATGATAAAGAAGCGGAGTTTTCCTTCATCAATGAGTCCAAGGGCAGGCTTGATCCAAGCAATTGCTCAAGGTATGATAAAGAAGCGGAGTTTTCTTTCATCGATGAGTCCAAGGGCAGGTTTTATCCAAACAATTCCAGGAGGTATGATATTAAGGTGGGGACTTTTATTTTATCGCATTCTCAGGGTATGAGTGGTATCTATCCTGATAATGCTTGCCCCCTTACACTTTTGTCAATCACCCAAATACCTAAGAGCTATCTTTTGAAATAAAACAAGAAATATCTATTATTAAGGAGGGAAGACCATGATCAGAATGCTTAAAGAAAGAATGGAAAAGGCGCAAGAACAAAAGAAAGTCATTTCCAAGGAAGATTACGAAAAGGTCAAAGCATTAGCCGGGATTTGCAAACCTTTGCGCAGCTTTATCCACAAAATACCGAAAGATCATGGGATGAATGAATGGGAGGATCTAGTTATCCCCTCCAATGATGGTGTACCACTTGAAGCGTGGTATATCCCTGCCAAAGGTGGTGAGAGCGAAAATCTGATTATTTTTAATCATGCTTTGCCCATGTGTCGCTCCGGGTTCCCCGGACATCTGGGAGAACCGTGGAGCAATTTTGATGAGGTAGAGATTGATTTCGTTCTCCAGTACAAACATCTCACTGATGCTGGGTATAATGTCTTGACATACGATCTTCGCAATCACGGGCACAGTGGATCGGCGAATGGCGGTATCAGTGGTATCGGCCAATATGAATGGCGTGATTGTGTTGGCGTGAAGAAATTTGTCGATGCCCATACACGTTTTAGCAAAATGAACGTAGGGCTATATAGTCAATGTATGGGTGGAAATGCGCAATATCACGCAATTCATAAACACCCAGAACTGTTTGAAAATGTCAAATGTATGGTCAGCCCTATGGTTGTATCTATGAGTGCATTGTACGATGCGTTTGCGGAGTTGCAAGGGATCGGCCAGTATCAAGAATTGCTCGATCTAGAACTGCTGAAAATAGGCGGCTGTGTCGCGGCGGAAATGACCCCGCATCTTTGGGCAAATTCCGTAACTATTCCCGTACTTATGGTTCAGGTTCTGGATGATGCCTGGACTCGCAATCCTGAAGATGCACAACAAACATTCGATCTACTAGGTAGTAAAGAGAAAGAGTTGATCTGGATTGAGAATACGACAAAGCGTTTCAAGGACGGCTATAACTATTTTGGTAGACACCCCGAAAAAATCCTTTCCTTCATAGATAAATATATGAAAGTGGATAGTACCCAGAAATAAAGGGGTTGCACATTCAAGAATGATAATAAATTTTCAACTGTAGATATATTGAGGAAAGAATTATCTAAAAATATTTACTTTTAGATAATTCTTTACCTAATTGTGCAACGCCGAAATAAATGTCTTAAAGTACAAACTTTAGTTTCAAAGAATAACAAGTCGCCCGATCAGGCGACTTATTTGTATTTGTTTATTTTAGATTTGCTGTTTAAGTTGAGTTCTAAAAATTGCTGAATAAGTGCTAAAACCTATTCAGCCTTCCTGATAAGCAAGAGAAAAAAATCAATTTAACAGATAAAAACTACTGTAATTGAGGTAAAGCCTTTCTCGCCCTTTCTGCACGAGCATCTGCCGACTCCATCACTTCATCAATTTTTTCCAACATTTCCCCTGGATAATTTTCTAACACTTTAGTAGAAAGAGAAATTCGCTTTCGACCTTCATCTAAATCAACAATCATCGCCTTAACCAAATTACCCTGGGCAAAAATTGTTGATAAAGAATCAACCCGTTTTTGACTAACCTGGGTAATATGGAGCAAACCAGTTAAACCCTCTAAATCTACAAAAACACCAAAAGGCTTCACTCCCGCAACTTTTCCTTCAACCAACTCACCAACAACTAACTTACTAAAACCAGCAGACTGAGCGGCCAAACGCTGAGACATTACAATTTTCTTTTTTTCTTGGTCTAATTCCAAAAAATTGACAGTCAATACTTGGTCAATCAATGACTCCAAATTTTCCTTTGCCAGAAGATGGGAGCGCGGAACAAAACCCCGCAAAGATTCCACATCCACCGTCACCCCACCTTTATTAGTACCAATTACTCGAACTTGGAAAGACTGACCACCTTCTTTTAGTTCAACTAACTTCTCCCATATTTGATTAATTTCTAATTGCTTAATAGAAAGAAGCACTTCACCCTCCGCATCTTGCTCGCGAATAATTAGAAATTCTCTTTCTAGCTGTAGTGGTAGTGCTTCCGATAAATCTTGTGTGACTCCCAAAAAAGCTTCTTGAATAGGTAAAAGGGCTAAAGACTTACCCCCTATATCAATGTAGATACCTTCAGATTCATAACTATATACTTTTCCAGTGACTATTTGTCCTTTTTGAAATTCATAATTATACTGAGGTTGTTCGAGAGCTTTAGCAAAGTCGTCCATAGTAAAGGACTGTTTACTTCCTTGAGAGCTAGTTGATTCGGGATTCATATTGATAATTGATAATTGATAATTGATAATTGATAATTAGGGCTTGCTGAAAAAGTCTTTTTAAAAGCTAGCACTTTTTTTAAACCTAAAAAATTTAATACCTTTATCTGTAAAAGCTTTGATATTTAATCAGCAAACCCTAATTAGAGTTTGCTGATAGAAGTCTTTTGCTAAAAGCATTCCTCCAGAATTCAGGAGTCAGGGGAATTATAGAAGCCCTAACTGTATCTCCAGAAAATAGGTCCAAGTCGAGAATTAATTGATAAAAAATGGGTAATAATTGATTTGATGATTGGATGAGTGGCAGATATCTAATACACCCCATCTCCCCATCTCCCCACTCCCGTAGGGACGTTGCATAACAAAAATGCGTTTTCCTTACGGAATGCTGCCTCTTCCAGAGGAGCTGGGCTAACGCAAACATGTCGCACAGCGTTAGCGGAGCTTTGCGTTAGCAAAACGTTCCTACCCCCACTCCCCTGATCCCCTACTCCCCTACTCTCAATCTATAATTTTAAATAGATCCCTTCAGGGGTTTTTATAGAGGAGGTAGTCAGAAACATCGTCTCTTTATTTTCTTTTCCTATCTTGCCCAAAATGCTAAATTTTTGCATCTGTGGCATCTAAAAGCTGGTACTTTATTAGTACCTAAAAAGGCTAAAACCTTTATCTATAAAAAGTTTTAGGTCTAATCAGCAATCCCTAATTCAAGATAGTTTTCATTATCAATTATCAATTATCCACTATTCATTATCAATTATCAATTAATTGTTGACTAAAAAGTTCCTTTGTCTTAACCCAAGCATCAGCAGCAGCTTCAGCATTGTAATTACTACGATAGTCACAAAAGAAACCGTGGTCTGCCGGATAACGAAATACTTGATGTTTAATTTGATGTTTCTGTAATTCTACTTCTATTTGGTCTACTTGTTCTATGGGAATTAAAGGATCTTCTGTGCCAAAGAAGCAATATATTGTACCACTAATTTTAGGAGTGAGAGTAATAGTAGGTTCACCACCACCAGGAGTACCAGTGGCAATACCACCTCCATAGAAAGAGGCAGTTGCTTGAATTTCTGGTAAAGTAGCTGCTAGATAGGTAACATGGCCTCCAAAACAGAAACCTATACAACCAAATTTATCTGGTTTAACAGTAGGTAGGGTTTTGAGATAATTAATAGTAGCTTGAATATCGCTTAATAGTTCTGAAGCTTTAGTTTGTTCTTTGTATTTGCGACCCAATATTAAATCCGCCTCAGTGTAGCCCACTTCAAAACCAGGAGCTTGACGTTGGTAAACTGAGGGAGCGATCGCCACATAACCTTCTTTGGCAATTTTTTCTGTTACTTCCCGAATATGGCGATTAACCCCAAATATTTCTTGCACCACTACTACTGCCGGAAATGGACTAACTCCTGATGGTTGTGCTAAATAGGAATCTATTTGAAGGTCTCCATTCGGGACTTTAATATGGGTGGTATGGATTTCTAGTTCTGTCATTTCAGTTATCAGTTATCGAATAAGGAGGCTTGAAAACCGGAATTTTCTTTTTCATCCCCTTGAAAGATGAGGTTTGATAGTTAATTTTTTACAGAGCAAAAACTAATGTTAAATCTATAATAATCCTAAATGATTTGTGCTAGAAAACTGTAAGGATTGGGTTTCTAAACCAAAACAAAAATGGGATTTGTAGACAAAACTCTGACGATAAAATATTACCAAAATAATTGGGTAGCCCAACCCCGACTTTTAAGGCTAAATGTTTTTCTCGCGTTGCTCTAATCCCCATTACAAAAACAACTTCTGACTTCGTTAAAATCTATTTAGGATTGGTATATAAAACTCCTAAAAGGATCTATAAAATTAGCTGGAGAGATGGGGAGATGGGGAGATGGGGGGTATTTTTATACTTTTTTCCCTATTCTCTAAACGGGAAATTCTGACTCCTGTCTCCTGTCCCCTGACTAATGTTTTCTGACTCCTGTCTCCTGTCTTCTGTCTCCTGTCTCCTAATCCTCACTTTTGTAAAGATACCAAATGACTTCTCTATCATAATCTATAGATGATATGGCGCTACAAATTTAGGGCGCGGACATGGGTAAATCCCAAAACTCAGTCAGAGATGACTTTTGACTTTTTATTTTTAACTTTGGACTTATTTATAGCAATCCTAAATAGGTCGTGACAATTTTTATAATAGTTAATTTGAACTGAAAATCTTGAAAATTCTGACTCCTGACTTCTGACTCCTGACTCCTAACTAACACCAAAATATTACAACTTAAATAGGACTCATATATGGTTGATTTTCAGATTAAAGCAGATAGTGATATTCCAGCATCAAACCAATTATTTAATCAAATTCGGTTTGCGATCGCCTCCCGACAGTTTCCTCCTGGCCATCGATTACCTAGTACCCGACAACTTGCGATGCAAACTGGGTTGCATCGTAATACCATAAGTAAGGTATATCGTCAACTAGAAGATACTGGTCTTGTAGAAGCTCAAGCTGGTTCTGGTATTTATGTGAAAGATAAAGGCCATGAATGGGGGGCACAGCCAAAGTCTCCTACTTTCGACAAATATCCAAATGCTAGTAACATAGCGAAGAGTATAGTCAAGAGTAGCTTGGATGAATTGTTATCCCAAGGTTGCAATTTATACAAAGCTAGGGAAATGTTCTTGAAAGAGATTGCCTGGCGATTAAGTTGTCGTGATAATGTCTTAGTCACTGCTCCATCTAATGATATTGGTATTGGAGAGTTGATGGCTAAAGAGTTGGAAGAAGCTCTGAATATTTCTGTAAAGTTAGTTCCTTTGGAAGAACTAGATGAGAATATAGACAAAGTATTTTTTTACACAATTGTCACAAGTCGTTATTTTATTGGACAAGCTGAAAAAATAGCTGCTAAAAAAAATAAATCTGTCCGAGAATCTGTCCCAGAATCTATTGGAGAATCTGTCCCAGAATCTGTCCGAGTTATACCTGTTGATATATATAATTATGGTCAAGAATTTGAATTACTACAGACATTACCGAAGGGAAGTTACTGTGGTTTAGTTAGTCTCAGTTCAGGTTTTTTACGAGCTGCAGAAGTAATTATTCATAGTTTGCGTGGAAATGATGTAATTGTTATAACTGCCCAAGATACAGAAGCCCAGCAAATTAATGCTATGGTGCGGTCAGCGAGAATAATTGTTTGTGATAGATTTAGCCTTGATAAGGTTAAAAATGCCTTACAAAAAAATAGGGAAGATATTATTCGCCCACCACAAATTAGATGTATTGAAAATTATATTGGTATAGATTCGATTAATCTCTTAAAACGAGAGTTAGGTTTAGCTTAGGAATTAGGGAATACGGAGTAGAAATTTGGGAAACAGGGAATAGAAAAAAATAAAAACAACTTTACCTCAGTAACTTGAGAAATCCTATAAGAGAAATTAAAGTTAATTTATATTCTATCTCTAAGAAAGAATTGGTTAGGAACATAAACTGATGATGATTCTTACAAAGTGGAAATGTCTTTCCAACGGTTCCTTGTTCCCAGTTAAGTTTTCCCTGCTTATACAGTTTAGCTCTTTTCATAGTCAAAAATTAATTGTATCTGATAGTTTTGCCGTTTCCTGTTTCCTAAAACAATACACTATATTACAATTAAAATAATACCAAATTAAAAAAAGGCAGTTACATCTTAATTTGTGATTTATTCCTACAATAATGTAAGCATTCAGCTATTAGCATTTCCGTTCTGGAATACTGCGCAAAAAGCTTTCAGCTTTTCCTAGTAAATGCTTGAACATTCAGCTTGTGAAAGTAATAACTACTAAACTTATAAAGTTAGCTGATGACTAATTTAATTAGCGTAACTTTGATTCTCCTTTGATAACTCATAGCTGTTAACGTTAACGAAGTTCCTCTCAAAGAGGCGGTTCCTCCGCAGGAGGCTAGCTGTTAACGCAGTTCCTCCCCAGGAAATGCTTACACAATAATAAATTACCAATTCCATAAATTATAAAAATTAAATATTTTTCCTCTTTTTTATCGTGTTTTTCTTTCACTATCCTCTGTTATATATTCCCTGTTCCCTGTGTCCTGAGTGTAGCAATATTTTATGAAATTGGTATAATGTTTCTATAATAAATGATTTTTAACTTAATTACATAATCAAAAAAAAATAAACCAACTAATAAATTATCAAGGTAAAAATGAAAACAGCAATTAGAGATATTAATACACAGATATTAGAACATAATTTACAAAAAAGTTGGCAATCTTTGAGAAAATCAAATGATGCTTGCCAAATTCAATGCGACTTAAAAGCAGGAACATTATTGGTAGTTTGTCAACATCCGGCAAATTTAGTAATAGATAGAGAAAAAACAATTGCAGAGTTAAAAAGTATTGTTCTAAAACAGGAGTTAGAATCTATAGAAAAAGTAGGTATTTGTTTGAATGTGATAGGTCATATCTATCCTTATGCTTATCATTCATTTTTTACGAAGAGTCGGCAAGAAGAATCCACATTAACTTTTATGCCGAAATGGGTAGATGGAAATATAGGTTCTGAAATAAAAATTACTCCAGAATTATTAGATTCCTTAGATAATCCATTTAATTTAAAAGATTTAGAAGCAATATCTATTAGATTAGAATCTGAGGGAATATCTGAGGCAAATACTCATCTCATAAACAAGAATATTCCTGAGGAAAAAAGTCAAAAATCAGCAATCAAGATTACCTCAAAATTACTGGATGATTTAGATAATCCTTTTGATGCAGAAGGATTAGACCTATCTCCCAAAAAATTCAAAAGAAAAGCCAGAAATTATGTAGAAAAAAAGTCACATTTTCAACAGGAATCAACTGTTAACTTAAGTACCTTTTCTCAAGTAGAATTTCTCAGTGCTAGTTTGAGTTTAGCAATTTTAATAGGTTGTTTTTATGCAATAACTCAACCCTGTGTGATTGGAAAATGTATGATAATACCAACAGCAAAAGAGTTAAATCAACAATCACTAGAAACAATTAAAAATGTCAAAAAATCTTTAGCTCCACAGCAGGCACAAGAAAAGCTAGAAATAGCAGTTGAAGATTTAGATAAGATTCCATTTTGGTCAATACATTATTTAGAATCGCAACATTTAAAGTCTACTTACCAAACAGAAACTGAACATTTAGAAACAATTAGAAAAGCTTTGCGTAATGGTCAACAAGCAGCTCAAAATAGTAAAGGTTTACCATTACCAAAAGAAGACTGGGTAGAAATTCAATCACTTTGGCAAGAGGCGATCGCTCTATTGGAAAAAGTACCAGAAGATAGTAGAGCTTATCCTTTTGCTAAAAATAAATTGCAGCAATATCGTAAATATTTAGTTGCTATTAAAGGCAGATTAACTACTGAAGAAGAAGCTAATCAAAAACTTATTGCTGCAAAAAAATCAGCTCAGTTAGCAGAGACAAGAGAGGTAATAGCTCAGTTTCCTGAAAGCTGGAAAAATATATATTCAAATTGGGCAAATGCGTTGGAGGAAGTATCTACTATTCCTGCACAAACAACTGCCTATTTAGAAGCAAAAAATTTACTACCTCAGTATGAACAAAAACTTCAATTAGCTGATGAACGTAGAATTATAGAACAAATTGGAGAGGAGGCTTATAATCAAGGTATTAGTTATTCTAAACAAGCTGAAGTTTTTGAACAGAGAGGTAATTGGAAAGAGGCAACAGAATATTGGCAAAAAGCTCTAAATTCTGCTGAAGAAGTACCTGATAATTCTAGTTATTCTGCTAAAGTTAAACCACTTGTTAAATCTTATAATACTCTTCTAAAAGTAGCACAAGCAAACCAAAGATTATTAGATACTTTAGCAAAAGCTAATCAGGATTTAAGTAAGACTTGTCAAGGAAAATCAAAAATTTGTCAATATAGTGTCACTAAGGATTTAATTACTGTGCGGTTAACTTCTGACTATGTGGAGAAAATTAAAAAAACAGCTAAAGCAGTAGAAAGTAGTAAAGATAAGAAGACTCGTACCGAACTAGAAAAACATTTGAAAACTTTACAGGTTGCTTTGAAGGCTATTAGTAATAATGCTAAAATTCCTTTAGAAGTTTATAACCCACAAGGTTTAAAAATTGCTGCTCATTTTCCTAATAGTTGAAGTAGGGGAGTAGGGGAGTAGGGGAGTGGGGGTAATGAGGGGAGTGAGAATTTAGTTAAGATAAAATTTATTCCAGTTAGATAACCTACTACTGAATCATAAAATCTCTAGTTTCAAGTAGCGGAATATCTTTCATTAATGGATAATTGAGAATTAATCTCCAGAGGTTTAAAGCCTCTCCTTTGAAATTGATAATTGGAGATACTTTTCATTATCAATTATCAATTATTCATTATCCATTATCCATTAATAAGTTGTGCATCCTGATTAAAAAATTGCCTACATAAACCATAAGTAACTAACAAACTTGTTACTAAATTTGCAAAACCCAAAAGAAACATAATTAACATTTGATATGCCACCGCATCCAAAGGATTAACACCACTTAATAACTGACCAGTAACAATACCAGGAAGGGTGACAATTCCAATTACACTCATCTGGTTTAAATTAGGTATTAATGCTGCACGAATAGCATCTTTTCTATATTTAGAAACTGCCTGTTGGGGTGTAGCTCCTAAACTTAAATAAGTTTCAATTTCTATGGGATTAGAATTAATTGTACTGACAAGTCTTTCTCCAGCGATCGCTGCTCCATTCATCGCATTTCCTAATACTATTCCCACTAAAGGAATTAAATATTGAGGTTCATACCAAGTCTCAGGTTTAATAACCAATAGATTTGTATAGCTGATACTTAAAGTTGTACTGGTTAAAATAGAACCCCAAACTAAAGGTAATAACCGAGGTATTTTTTGACTAATTTTGTTTCTAGCAACTACTGCCGCAACTGTTAACATAACAGAGATAATAGCTATCACTAACCAAGGTTGTTTAGTAGTAAATACAATTGCTAATATATAGCCAACAAATATTAACTGTACAATAGTACGAACTGTAGCTATTAATAATTGCCATTCTAATCCTAATTTTTGCCAAGCTGAGAGACCAATAGCTATGGCAATAAGTCCTAAAGCCATAGCTATATCAGTAATTGTTAATTGAATCATATCTATTATTAAAACTTCAATTATACATTAGCAATAATACTAACAAACCTCACTAGAAACTAATTCTTCTAGTGAGGTTTTACTAATTTATATAGCAATCCTATTTCATTCGTGAAAAGCTAGAAATGGTATACTCTAAGAGACTGTTTGTTTGAGCTGGTTACACATCGTCAAACCTTTGATTTTCCCAAAATTTTCATGTATGGCTACTTTTCATAAATCATTTAGG
>JBCDJM010000284.1:0-10345 GCA_038747755.1 Cyanobacteria bacterium P01_H01_bin.35 | reverse complement strand
TGAATCTTCAAAAATTGTCAAAAATGGCCATATCCATAACGGTAAGCAGCGGTTTTTGTGCTACGAATGTGGACGACAATTTGTGGAAAAGCCTACCCAGAAGCTGATTGACCAAGCTACTCGCGAGCTGATTGACCGACTAAAGCTTTATGGGAAGTGGGCAGCAAACTAGACTAATTGAAGACTTGATGAATGTACATAATGTTTAAAGTCTCTGCACCAACCATAATTAGGAGCATTACTCCACCCCGACTGCACACAACTGGTATCAATACCTTCAACAAGTGCAAATTCCCCCGTGTTGTAGACAACGCGATATTTGCCTGGCCAACCAACCACAATTACAATATCATTGGCTTGAATCTCCGTATGCTTCCTCAATTTCTTCTGGTGTCGCTTGTCTAACTGTACCGTCATGCTCTTCAATAAGCCATGTTCCTCTGTCGTCTTGGTAAACTCGGCGACCATCTTTAGTGTATCCGTATGCCATGATTTTATGTGATAGTCAATTAATTGTTCAATGGTTGTGAACAAACCTTTCAGTTTAATATCTGGCTCTGGTCTAGTATTTGTAATTTCTACTATTAAAGGCTGTGATAAATTGCTTCTGCCACAACTATCTAGAGAGTGTCTGGCTAACAGGCAGTTTTTGTGATTTTCTGCCAGCACAATATAACCAGACTGCCATACTCCATAGTGATTCAATTCAACTGTTTTAGTCATTTCTTGATCCTGTAATTATCCGATTATAGAAACTACATCTGCTTCTTTTCCTGTATATTCTTGATGTTTAGGATGTATGAAACCCAATCTAATTTTATCTTCATCGTTTTGCGATAGCAAGGCGACAATAAAAACATTGAACCTCCTGAGAAAAGCATTAACATAGCCGAAGCAATCTCAATTACAGCATTCATTTTGCTGATGAGATTGCTTCGGGAGGCAATAATTTATTCAACCAACAGCCTAACAAACCATCCCCCCTCGCAATGACAATTCAAATATCACTGTCATTGCGAGGTGATAATACAACCATTTAACCTCCTGAGAAAAGCATTAACATAGCCGAAGCAATCTCAATTATAACATTGATCCTGCTCATGAGATTGCTTCGGGGGGAATAATTAACTCAAATAACCGCCTTACACACTATCATGCCCCCTCGTAATGACAATTACAAAGCTAATCTAACTCCCACCCTCAACATACCTCTGCCACATTTGCTGATAGGCATTTTCCATCTCGCGGGTAAACTGTTTTGCATTCCACAATGGAGCTGTTTGCCTTGACTTTCTCAACTTCCAGGATATTTCCTGACGCAATTTTTCATCTTTGCCTAATCTAATTCCCCACTCCACATATTCCTCATCAGTCCATGCAATACCTTCGGTGATGCCAGCATTCATCATCATCGTATAGCTGTTGCGTGCTGCAAATTGTTGACCAACCCGCGTTACCATTGGGATGCACATCCAGAGAGTTTCTAGAGTAGTTGTTGCACCGTTGTAGGGATAAGTATCTAAAACAATATCAGCAATACCTAAATTTGCTCTGTGAATTTCTTCTCTAGCTACTTCTTCTATAGGAATAAGTCGATCGCTGCTAACCCCCTCTGATTCAGCAATGTCAATTAACAATTCCGATAAAATGTCTGAATCACCAAATTTTTTAAACAAGAAGTAACTATTGGGGACTTCCTTGAGGATTTTCATTTGCAGTCTGGCAGTATCGGGATTACACTTATAACTTCTCTGAGCAGTAAAATAAACCACTGCATCACTAGGAATACCTAAATCTTCTCGTTTCAGACTGGGTACGTCTACCTCAAAACCATCTACAGCTAAATAGCTTTGAGGTAGTCGCCAAATTTTATGGGGGTAATAATCTTGAGCATTTTCTGGCAAAACATAGGGATCGGCAATAAAATAATCAATAGTTGGTATTCCTGAAGCACCCCAACCTAACCATGTTGCTTGAATAGGTGCTGCTTTCATTGCCATAATCGAACAACTATTAATTAAAGTCATACTATCTAAATCAATTAAGATATCTATTTCATCCTCATAAATATCTTCTGCTACTTCTGTACTGACAATACTATAAATATGAGTTTTTGTAGCTTGATTAGTGTACCACTCTTGGAGAAAATCGTTTCGGTGTTCTGCACCTAACATATAGGAATAAATTTCATATTGATCTCGATTATGATACTTAAATAGCCAACGGGCAATCCATCCTACAGAATGTCTTCTCAAACAGTGGGATAAATATCCTATTTTTAAAGGCTTTGTTTGTGAACTAACCTTATTTTTATTGTTTAACCTCTGACTGTATTTGCTTGTTTGCTCTTGACAAGCTGTTTCTAAATTTAGCTGACAGATTTGTGATAACTGACTACGAATTTTGAGATTTTTTTCCGGGTAGTCTCTAACGTAGGGAAAGATATAACCCATGTTATACAAGCGCATGGCAACTGTACCCAGTTTTTGTGGAGATTCTGCTGCTAGAGCTTGTATGAGAGATTCTTGCTTCTCTAATGTTTCTCTAACTTTTTGATCCGCACCTCTTGAGGTTATTAAAGCTCGACAAACCTGGAAATGAGAGATTACTTTTTCGTGTATATCTGTAGATAAAGAATATGATTTTTCTGCATATTCAATTGCCAAAGCATAGTCGCTTAATTCTACAGAAAACTGTGCCATAGTTCTTAATATCTCTCTGTTCTCTGGGGCGACTTTTAATAAAAATTCTGTATACTTTCTAGCAACTCCTACTGCGGCAAAAGAATATGCAATTTGATATATTGGTGGAATTAGAGAGTTGACAAGGGTATTCCGAGCTTCTATTCGAGGAATGGCAACTGAGGCAAATTCTATGGATGATAAACTTTTCGGATCGTAAACTAACAGCTTTTTCAATATATGCAGCAATAAATTTTGATCAACTTCTATAGTTGTATTATTTTCTAATAGCTCAATTATTCCATACTCCTTTAGTTGTTCTCCTGTATAGTTTTTGATAGCAATAGATAAATCAATTAACTGTAATAAATTATTAATATCAGTGGGGTTAATTTCCCTAATGTGTTGCCTGATAACCCAAGCTACAGAACCATTCTGTGTTGCTAGTTGTCTATTTGCTTCTGTCGCCAATACCTCTAATAATTCTTCTGTCCACAACTCAACCTCTTCTACTTCTCCATCTGCCATACCCAACAACCAAGTTGTCTGTGCTTCCTCTTCTTGCCCATCCAAGAGTAACATTAATCCCAATTGCCAATAGTATGACTTATTTTGGGGATGTGCAGTTATGGCTTTTTCAGAGAGGTTAATAGCTTTGGTATAATTACCATTAACTAGACATTGATTGGCTTGTTGTTGCCAATTATCAGGTAATTCATCAGAAATCATCAGAACATAAGTTAATAATTTACAAAAATAATAGGTAGCGCATACTACGCTACCCTTAAGTTTTTGGGTTTAAAGGCTAAATTTATAGAGCTGTTTCATATCCTGTGCCTGTACATACAGCTTTATAAGTTGGCACACCTATAGTTGCATCTTCTCCTTCACACAGGATTGTCTGGGAAGTTAATGCTCCATCTGCCTCTGTCAGATATACTATTCCTGCATATCCTCTAAGACCAGCAGCACCTTGTGCTGTCCAAGCAGCAGCAGCACTTTCGCCATCTACTGTTCCGGTGTCAGCATCAATAGCATAGGTGTAGTTACCAGTAGCAGTTTTGATACCTAAACCGAGCTGTCCTAGATCCTGTGCAATATCGCCAACAACAAATTCACCATTCTCTGCATAAAAAGCCTGCTGACCTTTATTAATAGAAGCCAAATACTGCTTCGCTTCAGACTGCTTCGCTTTGTTAGCTTGGTTTAAGAAAGAAGGCAACGCAATAGCAGACAAAATTCCGATAATAATGATAACCACCAACAATTCAATCAGGGTAAAACCCTCTTCTTTTCTCTTCTTAGCAACGTGCTGTAAGAACTTAGCCTTAAATTCAGTTTTCATTTTTTCTCCTATAACAATTGGACCAATAATTTTTATCCCATGAATCTAACTTACCCACCTTGCCAAAAATTCATATCATCTGCCAGGAAATTTTTTTTTCAGTATAGTAAGGGTGATAAGCAAGCAAAAAATATCGCAACAGTAGGGGCGGGTTCTGCTTCAAATTATCGGCCTCTACCTAAAATCATATAAACCCGCCCCTTGACTTTTGGATGGACTGACACATCTTTGGGGGCGGGTTTACTTTATCTGGTGGTTGAAACTCATAAATTCTGAATGTAACCCGCCCCTACTGGATGATATGTTTGGTGGGAGGGTTTACTACTGGACTGTGACAAACGCAAAATATAGGAACAGTAGGGGCGGGTTCTACCCCAAATTATCGGCCTCCACCTAAAGTCAGATCAACCCGCCCGTTGACTTTTGGATGGACTGACACATCTTTGGGGGCGGGTTTACCTTATCTATTGGTTGAAACTCATAAATTCTGAATGTAACCAGCCCCTTGACTTTTGGATGGACCGACACATCTTTGGGGGCGGGTTTACTTTATCTGGTGGTTGAAACTCATAAATTCTGAATATAACCCGCCCCTACAATTACCACATCAGATAAACCCACTCCTCCAGTGGACTGATCGATATTCTAACGTTCCAAAAGCACATAAAGAAAAGGATCTAAAGTATCCAATAACTCTTTAACTTCCTCCCAACCTCTTTCCAAACTCACAATTTCTAGAGTAATAGGATCTAATGGCCTAATCTTCACCAACCGTTCTACCAAAGATTCTACAGTACAAACACCATCCCACAAAGGCACCAGACAAACAGCCATACTACTATCTATATGAATAGGTGATAAGGTGGGCAACTTCACATATTTGCTAATCTCAAAAGGTTTATGGTTTTTGATACAGTTAATCAAATCCTCTCTTGCTTGAGAGTTTTGCAACTGAGGATGAAGTTGTACCTTGGCCTTTTGCCAGTCAGAGTCAGTCCATTCTGAAACTGGCACAAAAGATTGACCTTTTTGGGCATGACCACACCAAAAGTCCAGCAAACGGTGCATGGGTTGTAAAAGCTCAAATAAATGCAGTCGTTCCTCCACAGAAATTTCTGGTAAACTCATGCCTAAAAAAGCTGGAAGCTCATCCTCACTTTTAAACAAATCCATTATTTCCCACTGTCGCCATTTCACCATACTAATAAACTCTAGATCGGCACTTTTTAAAGCAGCAAAAACTTCCGGGATGGTATAACCTTTATCTCCCAGTAATAAATAATTACTCAGCATCCATTCTTCATTTTTTGCCCTTTCCGGCTTCCAAACTTGTCGTTTAAGAGTAATTGAATCTTTCAAAGCTGCCAAAGTTTCTCGTGCTAGTTCCATTTCCATTTCTCCAGGATTTTCATTCATTAATCCCATCATTTGGAAAACTTCTTGCACCTTAAAATAGTTATGACGTTGGAGGGAACTATGGAGATTTGTTCTAATAATTCCATCGGGTTTTAAAACATATTTCATCCCCTGCAAACCTGCAACTATATCTGGCAATAAATACAGCACTTCATCGCAATTAATATAGTCAAACTCTAAACCTAAACTTGGCAATTCTTCTATAAGCAAAACATGAAATTCAGTATTATCAAAACCATGATATTCCAGACGTTGCCGAGCTAATTCTACAGACTTTTCGGAAATATCAATTCCTACTATTTTTGCCCCTGGATTTGCTTCTGCTAACATTAAAGCCTTATAACCACTGCCACATCCTGCATCTAAAATAAGTTTATCTTTGGTTTCTATAACTTTTTGATTTCTCAGATAATATGGTGTGACAAGATTATGAATAAAAAGTGATTCATAGTCATCTTTAGGAGATTTTTCTACAGGCACTCTGGGATAGGTTACAACATCAAATTGTTGACGAATTTTTGCTTGTAATTCTGATTCGGGATGATTCATTTCAGTTATCAGTTATCAGTTATCAGTACGTTTGGTTCAGCCATAGTCTTGATAGGTTGTAACATTATTATAAATGCGGGATTTGGTTCCTAAATCCCATTTTCCCTTGGGGAGAGGAGACCAAACCCCTAAAGTTTTTTCCAATTTAGGATTGCTATACCTTAACATCGTAAGTTATGAACAATAAAATAATTTTCATTCTCAAAGTCCTAATTCTTTCTGCGGGACTTTCCCTCCTCATCAAATATGGTGGTCCTTATCTATCCATTCCCTCCACGGCCATTAATGCTCTGATTGCTGTACTTATGCCCCCAATATTTATAGGAATATTATTAGGATGGCGACTTGTGCAGAAAGTTGAGAATGTTGAATGAGCGATCGCTCAAATCAAAACAAACATTAAATTAAATAGACTTCTTGCAAAAATTTTAATTAAATCAATTAAAGATATGTAATCAATAATTTAATCCCTCTATTCCCTATTCCCTATTCCCTGACTATTGATAGTTGTATTCTAAAATTGCTGGAAGTTAAAGGAGAAATTAAACGAGAAGCGAACCGAAATAAAACTCGTATTTCTATAGATGATTATCCGAAATTATGGAGATTAACTCCTACAGCTTCTCCCACTATATTCAATGGATTTAGAGCTATCTTAGATGAACAAAACTGGTGTTCAGGAATTTACTTTTTAGGAGAATATTTCCGCACAGCAATAGTAGTGATTCATCAATTACCAAGAACTCCAGAAACAATGTGGTTGAGAATATTAGGTAGGGGAGAAGTTCAATCTCAAGCAATTAATGAATTAGAAGCATTACCAAAGGATAATCCATGGCGTGAAAATGCTTTATTGTTATTAGCATATTTGCTGAGTAATATAAGAGTAAATCCAGATAAAGATCCAGAAGATAGGGAGTTAATTATGAGATTATCACCACTTTTTTCCCAACGTTTAGAAGAGGCTATTCAGTCGGGAAGAGAAGAAGGAAGGCAAGAAGAACGTCGATAAATTATCGAAAACTTACTTGTATTTCGCTTTGGAGAATTGGATAGTCAACTAAAGGTAATTATTGAACCTTTACTATCTTTATCTTTACTAGAATTAATGCCTTTACTATTACAATTATCTCGTGAGGAACTATTAGCTAGATTTAGAGGAGAATTATGACATTCCCAGCACTTTTTTCTCAACGTTTAGAATAAGCTATTCGGTCAGAAAGACTACGAAGTAAGCTAAAATATAACCCATATATTTTCAACTTAATTCTTTAACTCTAATTCCTATGAACTTAGGTAATTGGATTGGTCTATTTACCATCCTCACTTCTATATACATATTGTGGCAAATTCGTCAATTACTATTGTTAGTATTTACTGCAGTAGTAATTGCTACTACTCTGAATAAACTATGCAGATGGCTCCAACATTTCCGAATTAAGCGATCGCTCGCTGTATTAATCTCGGTCAGTTTATTCGTTCTACTAATTGTCACCTTTTTCTGGGTAATTGTTCCACCTTTAGCAGAGCAATTTCAACAATTAATAACTATTGTTCCTCTAGGAATTGATAAATTAAATGATTGGCTGAATATACTTAAAGATCAATTACCCAATCGACTTAGAGAACAATTACCAAATATTGATATTAATGAAGTTATTCCCCAACTACAACCAATATTTAATCAATTAATTAATAATGCTGGAGCATTTGTTGGTAATACTTTGGGAATATTTCTCAGCTTACTACTAATTCTGGTTTTAACCATAATGATGTTGGCAGATCCAATCTCTTATCGTCAAGGATTTATAAAATTATTTCCCTCTTTTTATCGACAACGAGTTAATTTAATTTTAGATAGTTGTGAAATAGCGTTGGGAGGATGGGTAATTGGTTCTTTATTTAATATGAGTGTAATTGCTTTACTCAGTTTTATAGGTTTATCTATATTAAAAATTCCCCTCGCTTCAGCTCAAGCTGTTTTGGCAGGATTACTAACTTTAATGCCACATATCGGACCGACTATAAGTGTGATTCCGCCATTGGCGATCGCTCTTTTATACTCACCTTTAAAATCTGCTTTAGTTGTACTTATTTATATTCTCATTCAACAAATTGAAAGTAATATTTTAAATCCTTACTTAATAGCAAGGAAAGTTTCTTTGTTACCTGCTATTACATTAATTGCTCAAGTATTTTTTGCTAGCTTTTTTGGATTTTTCGGACTTTTACTAGCCTTACCTTTAACAATTATTTGTCAAGTTTGGATAAAGGAGTTATTAATTAAAGATATTCTTGATAACTGGCAAGTTGAAAATTTTCCTCCTCAAAGAGATGGTATTGATGCTCTGTCTAAAACCGCTAAAGTTGTAGAGGAAAAAATTGATTCATAAATAGAAAAATTAGCAGAAAACCTCAGCGAAGATTATCCTACATCTAAGGTCGCTAATTCAGAAGACAGCTCTGAATCATCTGAACAAACATCTTAAAATTTTGAATTAAGCTGTTGTACATTTAAACTACTTATACCAATTCCCATGCATTAACGCTTTACTTAGATAAAACTTAATTTATTAAGTAATTGCCTTGGTATAATTACTTTTTTGCTTATTTGAGGTAATTTAATCTTAATTATACTTAATTAATGTGGTACAAGTGATGTAATAAATGTTTTTTTCTTCTTTTCTATCCTACTCCCTACTCCCTATTCCCTACTCCCTTAAGATAAGAAAAATAATGCAGTAAATTCCAGATTAATGTCGTACAAGTCATGTAATAAATGTTTTTTTTCTTCTTTGCTATCCTACTCCCTACTCCCTATTCCCTATTCCCTTAAGATAAGAAAAATAATACGGCAAATTCCAGATTAATGTCGTACAAGTCATGTAATAAATATTTTTTTCTTCTTTGCTATCCTACTCCTTATTCCCTATTCCCTACTCCCTTAATAGATGAGAACAATTGCTGAAATTAACGATAAAATCATCAACAAAAAAGCCGTTGTCTGTACAATAACAGAAGTCAAAGCCAGAATTACTGAAACAAGTATTACCCAAGCAGCAAAAGAAGTTGATGTCATTACAACTGGCACCTTTGAGCCAATGGAGTCCTCCGGAGCTATCATTAACTTGGGACATACTGACCCCCCCATCAAAATTCGCTCCTGTTGGCTAGATGGTATCCCCGCATATTCAGGTTTTGGAGCTGTGGATTTGTATCTTGGGGCAACTCAAATAGCTGAAGATGCTGAAGAATCTAAAGAAAGAGGTGGAGGCCATATAATCGAAGACCTAATTGCAGGTAAACCTGTCCAACTCAGAGCAATTGGCCAAGTAACAGATTGTTATCCACGGGCTACTTTTGAAACGACCATTACCCGTGAAACAATTAACCAGTTTTATTTATTTAACCCACGAAATTCATATCAAAATTTTATCGTTGGTGTAAATGGTGGCGATCGCCCCCTGTTTACTTATCTTGGCCCTCTTCTGCCCAACTTAGGTAATGCGGTTTATTCTAATCCTGGTGCTATTTCCCCATTATTCAATGACCCAGACTTAGAAGTAATTGGCATTGGTACCCGGATATTTTTGGGTGGTGGTATTGGATATATTACCTGGGAAGGTACTCAACACTTTCCTCTGCAAAAACGTCTTTCTAATCGTACTCCTATTGGACCTGCTTCAACTTTGGCCTTAATTGGAGATGCCAAACAAATGCAATCTCAATGGGTGCGTGGTTGTTATTTTAAAAATTATGGTCCATCAATTATGTTAGGTGTGGGTATTCCTCTACCTGTATTGAATGAAAAAGTAGTAGCTAATTGTGCTATTCAAGACCAAGATATTGTTGCACCAGTGGTGGATTTTTCTATTCCTCGGCGAGTGCGTCCAACCTTTGGCCTAGTTAGCTATGCTCAACTCAAATCTGGTCGGATAAAAATAGAGGGCAAAGTTGTTAGAACTGCCCCCCTAGCGAGTATTTTCCTATCTCATCAAATTGCCTTAGAGTTAAAAGAGTGGATTGAAGTGGGAGAATTTACTCTAACTGAATCAGTTGCTCAACTTCCTATGGATAGGACTTTTTTACCATTTCTAGAACGGTAAGAAGTCAGGAGTCAGGAGTTAGGAGTCAGGAGTTAAGAGTCAGGAGTCAGGAGTTAGGAGTCAGGAGTCAGGAGTCAGGAGTCAGGACGAACGGGAATTATACCATTTCTCAAAAACTTTTCTACATTTGATTGAAGTAGGGGAGCATTCAAGAATTAATAATTAATTATTAATAATTAATAACTAGACTGTGCAAAGTTCTTGGAATAACTATTGCTAGTTAAGGCTTTCAGGTATCTAAAAGTTAG
>JBCDJM010000283.1:0-10398 GCA_038747755.1 Cyanobacteria bacterium P01_H01_bin.35 | reverse complement strand
CAAAAGTGGGCAGAAGGGAGTATGTGAACCTAACCTGGAAGTAACCTTAGTTATTAGGAGCCGTTGAAACATGAAACTCTCATGCACGGTTCTGAAACAGAGGTGAGGGGTAGCGATACCCCCATCGACTGTAACTAAATAACCTCATTATCAATTTAGTAGTCATTAGTTAGTAGTCGTAGGGGCGATTTCCGTTTGTCATGCGAGCAAACGGCTTTTTCATCTCCTTGAAAGGCAAGGCTTTAGACCTTTTTTTCGGTAAATATGAGGTGATTTTTCTACTGCCGTGTCTAGCCCTAAATTTTGCTTGAGAAAGATGGTACGATGTGGTTTCCTATTCTAAATTCTCGACGTAATTCCCTTATCTAGTCCAAATTCTAAATTCTAAATTCTCTCTGAGATTATCATGGAAAAATTTTGTTTGCAAGCTCCTTTTAAACCTACTGGTGACCAACCTCAAGCGATCGCTCAATTAACTTCTAATATCCAGACTGGACATAATATTCAAACATTACTAGGAGCTACTGGTACGGGTAAGACTTTTTCTATAGCTTCTGTAATTGAAAATGTTGGCAGACCGACGTTGGTTTTGGCTCATAATAAAACATTGGCTGCTCAATTATGTAATGAGTTAAGGGATTTTTTTCCTGATAATTCTGTGGAGTATTTTATTAGTTATTATGATTATTATCAGCCGGAAGCTTATATTCCGGTGACGGATACATATATAGAAAAAACTGCTTCTGTTAATGATGAAATTGATATGTTACGTCACTCGGCAACTCGGTCTCTTTTTGAACGGCGGGATGTAATTGTTGTGGCTTCTATTAGTTGTATTTATGGTTTAGGAATACCGGCAGAATATTTAAAAGCAGCTATTCCTTTGCGAGTAGGAGAAGAAATAGATCAACGACAAATTTTGAGAGATTTAGCGACAGTTCAATACACCAGAAATGATTTAGATTTAGGTCGAGGAAAGTTTAGAGTTAAGGGCGATGTTTTGGAGATAGGACCTGCTTATGAGGATAGAATTATTCGGGTAGAATTTTTTGGGGATGAAATAGATGCTATTCGTTATATTGACCCTGTAACTGGAAAGATTATTCAAAGTTTAGAGTCTTTGAATGTATATCCGGCGCGTCACTTTGTTACTCCTGAAGAAAGATTGGAAGAGGCTTGTAATGATATTGAAGCAGAATTAAATGAGCAATTAGAGGAGTTAGAAAAAACAGATAAATTGTTAGAAGCTCAACGTTTGGAACAGCGTTGCAGATACGATATAGAAATGTTGCGGGAGGTCGGATATTGTAATGGAGTGGAAAATTATTCTCGGCATTTAGCAGGTAGAAAAGCAGGGGAACCGCCGGAATGTTTGATTGATTATTTTCCGAAAGATTGGTTATTAATTATTGATGAATCTCATGTGACTGTTCCGCAAATTCGAGGAATGTATAACGGAGACCAAGCTAGGAAAAAAGTTTTAATTGAGCATGGGTTTCGTTTGCCTAGTGCGGCAGATAATCGACCTTTAAAATCTGACGAATTTTGGCAAAAGGTTAATCAATGTATTTTGGTTTCTGCTACTCCTGGAAATTGGGAAATCGAAAAATCTGAGGATAGAATTGTTGAGCAAATTATTCGTCCGACTGGTGTGGTTGACCCGGAAATTTTTGTCCGTCCGACTGAAGGTCAGGTTGACGATCTATTAGGAGAAATTAGGGAAAGAGTTAAGTTGGAGGAGAGGGTTTTAATTACTACTTTAACTAAGCGGATGGCTGAAGATTTAACTGAATATTTGCAGGAGCAAAATGTGAAGGTTCGTTATTTGCATTCTGATATTAATTCTATTCAGAGAATTGAGATTTTGCAGGCGTTGCGAGAGGGAGAGTTTGATGTGTTAATTGGGGTGAATTTATTACGGGAAGGTTTGGATTTGCCAGAGGTTTCTTTAGTGGCTATTTTAGATGCGGATAAAGAAGGATTTTTACGAGCGGAACGTTCTTTAATTCAGACTATTGGTAGAGCAGCACGTCATATCCGAGGTCAGGCTATTTTATATGCTGATAATTTGACGGATAGTATGATTAAAGCCATAGATGAAACTGAAAGAAGGCGAGGAATTCAGTTGGCATATAATAAGATGAATAATATTACACCCAAGCCTGTTGTGAAAAAACAAAGTAATTCAATTTTGGCGTTTTTAGATGTTTCGCGCCGTTTAAATTCTCAACAATTGGAAGAGGTTTATGAACAGGTGGATGAGTTGTCTTTGGATGATGTTCCAGAGTTGATTAAAAAGTTAGAAAGTCAGATGAAAGAAGCGGCGAAAAATTTGGAGTTTGAAGAGGCAGCTAAGTTGCGCGATCAGATTAAATATTTAAGAGATAAATTAGTTGGTAATTCGTAAGCATTCAGCATTCAGCAGTCAGCTATCAGCTATTAGCTTATGGTTTTAGATAAAAGCTTTACTAATTGAGTCAGAATTAAATCTTAACTACAAAACCTGACTTGAAAATCTTTAATTCATTTGAACCTCCTCGTTTACTAAGAGCTGACAGCTCATAGCTCAATGTTTAAGGTAATTCTTTAAATTTATCAAGAAAACAAAATAATCTATAGATTAGAAATGTTATATTTATGGTAAAATTTAAGTATTTGTAATCTTGAAGATAATAACTATGCTATCTATTGATGAACTAATGAAAGAAGCTTTATCTCTATCAAATACACAGAGAGCTTTTTTAGCAGAAAAATTGGTAGAGAGTCTGGAGTTTGATATAGATGAAGAGACTCAAAAAGCTTGGGTGAGTGAAGCTAAAAAACGTCGAGATGAAATCTATAATGGTAATGTGTTGCCCATATCAGGAGAAGAAGCATTAGCTGAAGTAAGGAAAGTTTTAGAGCAATGAAATATGTGTTTCATCCTGCTGCTTTGAGTGAATATGCTGGAGCAGTTGAATTTTATGCAGAACGTCAAGTGGTACTTGCAGAGGCATTCATTCAAGCGGTAGAAGATGCGATTTTCAAAATAATTAAGTCTCCTACTCGTTGGCCTATAGTTGATGAAAATATTCGTCGATGCTTGACCAAGAAATTTCCTTACGGTATTTTGTACACTATTGGAGATGATTATATTCTGATTCTAGCAGTTATGCACTGTAGTCGAGAACCTCGATATTGGAAAAGTAGAGTTAACTAAATTTTAGGTGTACCATATAAATAATACTCGTGTTCTTTTGAACAGTCTTCAGGAGCTTCATAATTTCCTGCCATTTCTTCTAGTAAATCCCAAGCATTTTTATCAGTAATTTCTGGGCAAGATGCAGAGTAAACAAATTCTTTTTTTCTAGGAATATACTGATTTTATATGACATATAAAATTTTTCTCCTGAATGATTTGGAAAGATTTTTATATTTCTTGTTTATGAGTAAAATGAGCAAGTATTTTGTCTATACTATACAATAATTTTTGTACAAATAAAACTCAGATATTTGACAGTCTAGAAATCTATTAAAAAGCATGGGGGTAGTTAAACCCCCACATTACTATTTAATACCTAGTTTGTGGATAATTCTACAGGAAAAGCTGATAGTTTCCTAAACCGTTGCGAAATTGGTATTAGTAGCGAAAACATTTGCATCTGCTACTCCTTGAACGATCGCTAAATAATCACTATCTAGTCTAATCGCAGTAGAAGGTATGGCCAATCCTGCATCAAGTTGTAGATTAACAGGTTCAAAAGTAAGCTGCTCCAATAATAGATTGTTGGCCAAACCAATTATATCTACTCCCACTTCAAAGTCAGTAATAACATCCGCTTGTTGGATAGGGGTTGTTACATTAGGGTCACTGGCAATGACAAATATATCCTTGCCTGGACCACCAATCAAAATGTCTTGGCCAGAATCACCCCAGAGGGTATCGTTGCCAAGGTCGCCTGTTAGGACATCGTTAGCCCTACCACCTCGCATGGAGTCGTTGCCATCTCCACCGTTGAGGCGATCGTTATCTGAACTTCCCCATATTAGGTCGTCGCCTGCTCCGCCGTCTATTAGATCGGATGCTTGTCCGCCAAATAGAGAGTCGTTACCACCTAGTCCACTGAGGGTATCACTTCCTTGATCGCCACTAATATAATTTCTTCCTTCTGTACCTGTGAGGTTGTCGTTGCCAGCTAAAGCAAGAATAGGAGTTTCGGCAAACTCAGAAGGGATGCCAGTATCATCCATTTCTGTCAAGTAGTAGAAGCCATTACTAAAGGTATTTTCGGGTCTGCCAAGGTTGTTAGGTATGGGTGTGGTAATGGAAATACCGTCGAATGGTATGTCGTTGTCATCTGGTGATGCTTGAATAGCTGAAATTATTACGTCAACAATTTCAGTAGCGTCTAAAGCATTGAAAGATTGACCGCCAGTTGCAGTCGCAAGGCTTTGAAAATCAGCGGCAGTTTCTGGATCATCGCCAATTAGAATGGTAAAGATTTCTACTGGAGTTGTAGTAGGAGCATCCGTTGGAGTTGTAGTAGGAGCATCGGTTTGGAGAGCAAAGCGGGTGACAGCTAGATTGTCTGCTATGTTGGTAGTCTCGATGTCGCCTGCTATTGATAATGAGGAAAGACTAAGGCTAGAAATTGAAGTATCTACATTAGATGCTAGTTGGAGTACCTGTGAGCGAAGTTCGGTATCTTTGGGTGGAGCGTCACCGAATAGAATTATACGTCTAGCAAAGGCTTCTTCTCGCCACTCTCCTGATCCACCAGACAGAGCGCGAAGGATACCAGCATTAACAACTTCGGGAAAGTCATCACCGCCACCAACTGAGATGCTATTAATTGCGTTGAGAGCTGCCGTTTTGCGATCGTCAACTTTTGGCTCTTCTGTGAAAGACAGGAAGGTATTTGTTCCTGGATCGTTGTAGCCAACAACGGCAATACGAGAGTTAAGAAAGCTTTCTTCACCATCAAAAATTGAGTTTATTATATCACTGGCGCGGGCTTTAACTGCATCAATGTCATCTAACATACTCTCAGTTGTATCAATAACAAAAGCTATATCCTGTCCTGGTGAGAGAAATATTGATCTATCTGAAAATGATGCGACTTCCATACCCGTAAGAATGTCAGAACCATCACGTCCAGCTACACTGTCGCTGATTCGGACAGACTCATCAGGCAAAAACTCAATTTCGTATTCGTCGCTGTTTCCTTGATATATTGCTATGTCATTTCCTTCATCCTCATTAAGTCTGTCATCTCCTCCACCGCCAGAAAGACTATCGTCTCCTGCCCCTCCAAAAAAAGTTTGATTCCCTCCACGGCCTCTGATTATGTCATCTTCGTCAGTTCCTCTAATGCTATAGTCAAATGCAAAATCTAAGTCTTTGCCAAGAAATTGTATTGCCATAAACCCATCTGGATTTGGCAAGACATTATTAACATCAATGCCAACTAGATGCAGAAGGTTGCCAACAGTACCATTACTGTTTTCTCCAAAAGGGTTATAAAAAAATTGATTATTGATATTTTCTGCGTGCTGGAGAATAATATTCCACACATCACTAGGATCGCGATCTCCTAAAGGTATTTCTCGGCTACCACGAGATTCAGGAGTAACACGAATAGGATTGCCCTGATCATCAAGTGGGGTATTACCCTCATTATCTTCGACAATTCTACTATCTAGTGAACTATCAATTGGTTGATTTCGTTCAAGAACTAACTTACCAAAAAAAGGTGGACCGGACTCTGGACCACCACGAACTACAAACTCATTACCGCTATCATCTTCAAATATTAAAAGTAGGTGTCCACTTATGGAAAGAGGAGAAGGATTGCTATTTGATCCGCTTGATCCGCTTCCACTAAAAGCAACAACAGGTGTCCCTTCAATAGTAATTTTACTCATATATATCCTCCATCTGGGTAATTTCTTTTTGAGTTGGCAGAAACTTCCCATTTGTCTGATTAGCTAAAACAATACTACGTTAACTAACCTCTAATTATCTACAGACTAACGTTAGAAATAATGTTAGAGTTATGTTAGTAAACTCTAATATCAAAAAAAATGGCTCAAGTTGACAAAATGTTCAGCCAAGCTGGCCAAGAATGGGACTTAGAAAGTCTTTATGCCGATCTAGCTTCTGCAAAAGGAAAACATCTCACCCCTATTGAAAAGGCTCATTTAAGAGGATTATTATGTGGCTTTAGTCCTTCGGAAATTGCTGAACATTTAGGTAAAATGCCTAGAGGTGTAGAATCGGATTTATGCGCAACAATTTATAGATATGTTAAATCTCTTTTAGAGAAGGTTGAAAAAGTAGAAAATTGGCGGAAAATTTATGAATGGCTGGATGAATCTGGTTATAAATCTAAGTTAGAACAAGTGCCAGTTAAGAGTTTATTACCTGAACAAAGCGTTATAAATATCACGACTATTAATATTGAACAGCATCAAATTGTTTTTAAATTTAATCTCAAAATTCCCACATCAGAAGTTCCTGAATTATTGCTACAAGATTTGAAGGTTGACGAGCATCTGGATGAAAATAAAGATAATCATAATAATTAATAAGAAAAAAATACTCAAATGCCAGGTAAAGACTTGTACCACGACACAGTAAAAAACGCCTTAATTAAGGATGGTTGGAATATTACTGACGACCCATATGTTTTGGCAATTGGCAAAAGAGATTTATTCGTTGATTTGGGAGCTGAGAAATTAATTTCTGCTGAAAAGGGAAACCAAAAAATTGCTGTAGAAATTAAAAGTTTTACCAGTTTATCGCGAGTTAATGATTTGGAAAAAGCATTAGGTCAATATATTCTATATTATGATATTATCCAGGAACTAGAACCAGAGCGTTTATTATATTTAGCAATTATAGAAAGTGTTTTTGAAGAAATTTTTGCAGAACCTATTGGTCAAATTTTATTGAAAAATAAACGGTTAAGCTTAATTGTTTTTGATGCCAAACAAGAGGTTATTTGTCAATGGATACCATAAATAATTATCATCAAATTATTACTGAAATTCTAGGGGAATATGCTAAATTACCTTATGCTCACGGCGACTTAGAACGAAAGTTTATCATTAGTGAAGACCACAAAAATTATTTATTATTAACTGTCGGATATTTAAAAGGAAAAAGAGTACATGGTTGTGTAGTTCACTTAGAAATTATTAACGATAAAATCTGGATTTACGAAGATGGATTAGAAGATGGAATAGCCTTAGATTTACTCAATGCAGGAATTCCTAAAAGTAAAATTGTCTTGGGGTTTCATCCCCCAGAAATTCGTCCTCATACAGGGTTTGCAGTGAATTAATTTTATTTATAGCAAGGAACAGGGAACAGTTAGAAAAACATTTCCTAGTCTTAGATTCATCATCAGTAATTGTCTTAACCAATTCTTTCTTAATAGTAAATATTAAATTTTTAAGTTAAATTAAATATAGCCACTAATTTTGTCAAAGGCAAAGTAATTACTTAACTTATGTAGTTGGGAGGTAAAAATTATGGCGAAAACAAGTAATGTTATTAAAATTATTGTTGATTTAGTTGCGACATTCCCTCCAGAAAAACAACAAGAGGTTTTAAATTTTGTTGAATTTCTAGAGAGTAAGTTAAAAGATGATTTTATTCAAAGAACTTATGGCAGTTGTGCTGACGATCCAATTACTATTGATGATGAGGGGATTTTAGAGGAACTTGATGATAATTTAGAGGGGGTTTTCAATTGAGTTTAATTTATTTACTTGATACAAATGTTTGTATTCAATACTTAAATGGTCGTTCTTCTAGGATTAAAGAAAAGTTTAGGGAAACTGATTTTAAAACAATAGCAGTTTGTTCTGTTGTTAAAGCAGAATTATTTTATGGAGCAAAACGAAGTAATAATTTTGAACGAACTTTGCAGAGACAGCAAAATTTTTTAAATAATTTTGTTTCTCTACCTTTTGACGATCAAAGTGCAATAATTTATGGAGATATTCGCGCTCGTTTATCTGAGTTAGGAACTCCTATAGGTTCTAACGATATACAAATAGCAGCAATAGCTATAGTTAATAATTTGATTTTAGTTACTCATAATACTAGGGAGTTTAGTAGAGTTAATGACTTGCAACTTGAAGATTGGGAGGGTTAAAATCAAGAAATTAATTTTTCAAAATTTCTCCCTAATAAGCTAAAAAATTTTACTTATAAAATCTGCTGGATTAACAATTTATTTCTGATAATAATTTTCCAAAACTAGCAAGTCTTTATCTCCTGTTATTAAATATCTTGCATTGCCAGAAAATGCTAATTCCAAAAATTTATTATCATCAGTATCAACACAAATAGTTGCTCGATGTTTGACATCTATAAATATACTCTGTGTTTTGATAGCATCCAAGAAAATTAATCTGTCAGAAGAAGAAATATATCGATCAAATTTAGATTTACCTAGTCGTGTACTTAATTCTAAATATGTTTCCTCACTCTGGAATATATCAAATTTTTCTATAGCTAAATTAAGCGCCATTCTTGGAGTACCTTTAGAGTTAAGTGCGGCACTAATAAAAACATTAGTATCAATGATAATTTTTTCACGACTCATCTTCAAGAAGTTCGGCTAATTTTTCTTCAGTTAGACCTTTTTCTTGGGCTGTTTTACCAATTCTATCCATAATAGATAGTAAATCATTATCTGCTGATTCTATAGTTATATTTACTCTTGTTTCTGGGGATAAATTAAGTTGAATAATGAAACTAGGAATATCTTTGATTTTGATATTTTGTATAATTTTCTTAGTCATTTTATCAATATTTATAAGCTAGTATTTATTCAAGAAAACATAATAATGATACTTCAATATAGAGATAGAGATTCTATCCCTATATCTACTAGCTAAAACTTACAGCAAATTCCAAGTATTTCAAGTATATATATTAACAATTAAATTGTTGTAGTGCGAGCATCTTGCTCGCGATAGGTATAGCTTAACAAGGTGGAATCCGCTGTAAATTTAAGAATTTTTCCTTTACTCTTTATTCTTTTATTCTAAGGTGTAGGATTAGGATATTTAGCATGAACCTCATTAATTTCAGCAATAATTTCCTCAGTCAAACTTATCTCCACGCTACTAATATTTTCCTTCAATTGTTCCATAGTTGTTGCGCCAATAATTGTACTAGCTACGAACCATCGGGAACGCACATAAGCTAATGCTAATTGCGCCGGAGTCATATTATTTTTATGGGCAATTTCCACATAAGCTTTTATTGCTTCAGTCAAATTTGTTTTACGATAACGTTGTTCAAATCCAGGGAACAAAGCTACACGAGAATTTTCAGGAACTCCATGCAAATATTTACCCGTTAAAAGACCAAAAGCTAGAGGGCTATAAGCCATTAATCCCACATTATTAAATCGACAAGCTTCAGCTATATTTATATTAAAAATACGGTTAACTAAACTAAAAGCATTTTGAATCGAAACTATTTTTGGTAAACCTAATTTTTCTGCTAAATGACAAAATTCACATACTCCCCAAGCTGTCTCATTACTTACTCCTAAATAACGAATTTTTCCAGCTTTAATTAACTCAGCAAATACTTCTAATTGTTCGGCAATAGGTGTCGTATCTCGCTCATTATTTGGGTCATAATCTGGGGCACCAAATAGAGGCACATAACGGTCAGGCCAATGAATTTGATAAACATCAATATAGTCAGTTTGAAGACGACGCAAACTGTCTTCTATTGCTTGCTGAATATTGGGGCGGTTAACTTGATTATTTCCTCCTCTAATCCAAGTCATTTTAGGATTTGGTCCAGCAATTTTTGTGGCAATAATTAATTTATCGCGCTGTTGTTTAACCAACCATTCACCAATATATTCTTCTGTTTTTCCTGTAGTTTCAGCCTTAGTTGGCACTGGATACATTTCTGCTGCATCAATAAAATTAATACCTTCAGCAACAGCATAATTAAGTTGTTGATGAGCTTCTTCAATAGTGTTTTGCTGCCCATAGGTCATGGTGCCTAAACAAATTTCTGATACATTGAGGTTACTATCGCCAAGTTTGTTGTATTTCATCGGTTTGTTTTTTACTAAATTATCTAATCTTATCCTAGCATTAATGGGAAAAATGAAAATCTTTATACTTGTATTTTTCAGATAAAAAACAAGAAAATACAATATTTATTGAGATATACTGATTGTTTCATTTATCAGCTATGATTAGGGTTGGGAAACCAAACCCCTACTAGCTTACCTGTGAATTCATTGGTAAGTTTTTGTACTATCTTTTTGAGTAGTTTATAGTTACCTCAAATTTATGGTAAGGGTGGGAAAACCAAACCCCTAAAATAGCTTGCCTGTGAATTTATTGGTAAGTTTTTGTACTATCTTTTTG
>JBCDJM010000282.1:0-10454 GCA_038747755.1 Cyanobacteria bacterium P01_H01_bin.35 | reverse complement strand
TCTATACATCTAGCTATTTTAACTCTATTTAATCCTCTTAATCCTGTCACAATTTTGATTATTTGTATAAAAACCTAAGAAAATTTTGGCGTTGTTGAATGAGTGTTGGATGGGGAGTAGGGGTGTAGGGGAGTTGGGGAGTAGGGGAGTAGGGGAGTAGGGGAGAAGTAATTTTTTTGCTATACTCAGCAGCGAAAATACTAACTTTTTGATTTTTCGGGAACCGTGCATTAAGCAGCTCTTACAGGCGTACTTTTGACCAAATTAAAAAGGCTAAAACCTTTATCTGTAAATACTTTGAGATTTAATCAGCCAGCCCTAATTAGGGTTTGCTGAAAAAATACTTTTGGTAGTCCTGCATAGTAATGGTGAAGATATTTGTAGTTTTTCCCCACACTTCCCACACTTCCCACTCTCCCCACACTCCCCACCCTTCCCACACTCTGTCTAGCATTACTATGCACCACCACCCTATTTTTTACAGTGCTTTTCAGTTGAGTAGACCACAAAACTGTTGTAGGAGTAATGAGGTAGGGACGTTGGATCAACGTCCGTACGGAGTAATGAGTAAGGAGTAATGAGCAAGGAGTAAGGAGTCAGTATGATTGTAGTTTATTCATCATTAAACCGCTGTAAGGAGTAGGGGAGTGGGAGAGCAGGGGAACAGTAGGGACGTTGCATACCAATGTCCCTAAAGAAGTAATTTTTTTGCCCAACTCTTACCCAAAATGCTAACTTGTTGAACTTGTTTCCCGCTCCCTACTCCCACTTCTCTCCCCATTACCACTGCTTAGTGGCGCAAATTGCACAGACTGACCAACGTTGGATTTCTCCAGGGGGAGTAGGAGATTGGCATTGAGGACAAAGGGGTAAACTCTGAGAACGGTTCTTTATAGCTTTCGCCCAATTTTGAAACGTGGTCTCAGGATTTCGATTTTTGGGAGTAGAGTTGGCCAGGGATGGTTGGTTCAACTGAGAAATCATGCTAGGATGCTGTTGCCAATCATTTTTTTCAGTTTGGAGTGATTGATTGAGAGGGTAATGATTATGCCATCGAGCTGGAGAGAATCGAATATCATCTAGAGGTATAGACAAAAGGTGGTTCAGCTTTTGTAAAAGTTGGGGAACTAGGAAACGAAGTTCTTGAGACAAGGCAGCACTGGATGTTGCTACATATAAAATACGTCGCTCAATGTATAATGGTTTGGTTTCCCTAGCCATTACTCCTAAAATTTGTTCCCAACATTCTGTCAGCTTCTGAAAATGTTGTTGTTGGGGCGATCGCTCCATAATTTTGAGATTGCCTAAAATCTGATTGAGAGACTGAAAATCCATATTTGATAAACTCTAGTTCAAGGTAGTAGAAAGGGTTGAAAACCAAAATCGACACATTTCAAAGTTCCTTGTGAGGTTTGAGAGCCTAATTTTTGATACTACGTTCATACCTTCTTAAATTTAGGTAAGCAATTTTGTTGTTTGTAATAATTAACAGAATGATTGAACTTTTGATATTGAGTCTTATAGTTAGCTACAGCAGCACTTTAGAGAAAGCATTGGATACATCTGGCCCAGTGCATTAACATTTCCTGTTAGTTATTAGGATAAAGTCTGTATGTTATGGAAGACCTAACCGTATCTCCAGAAAATAGGTTATCAGGAGAAGTAATTGATAAAAAATGGGTAATAATTGATTTGATTGGGGATTTTGGGATATCTCTAATACACCCCATCTCCCCATCTCCCCATCTCCCCATCTCCCCATCTCCCCATCTCTCTCCTCTGTTTTTCAATAGATCCCTTCAGGAGTTATATCTGCCTTGTGACCATTTGTTCCACTGTGCTAACCTTTGATTACTATATTAATTGAATCCAATATTAGGTAAAGTTAATGATTACTAGCAGGAGTTATTAAATGAGTCAAAATTCGATAGTTAAGTCTACTAAAAATTCTACCCAGGAATTAAATCGGACTTTGCAAGCTGTCATGGAAAGTTTGGATGTAGAGCTAGAAGCAGAACTAACAAGATATCGCAAGTACCGTAGGCAAACAGAAAAGTCGCAAGTTTCTCAGAAAAATATTAATAAACAAATTTATAAAACACCCGAATTAATGTCTCTATTACCAGTGGACGATCAAACACTCTCCTCATTGTCTTTATCTGATATAGAATCATTATTGGAAAACTCTGAAACATCTAATACTTCTCCTCAGAAAGCTTCATCGGTGGCCATTGAACCTCCCAGCCCTACAGAAATTAGGATGGCCAAAAAAGATGATGTAGAAAATTATAATGGTGAGAAACAGACATCTCAATTGGGTGACAATAATTCTACAGCACCGGATAACTATCTGGAATCTTCAGAGAAACTTCTAGAGAGTTTAGATAAATTAAAATCAAGTAATCAGAAGCAATCTACTTATTTAGCAAGTTTGTTGACTCCCCTGGGAATAGTTTCAATGTTTCTGTTCTTTATCTCTTGTACAACTTTGGGTTATGTTGTAAAGCACCCATCAGTTCTGAGCAATCTTGGTTTAGATCGTTTTTTCAAAGGTACTTTTGCTCAAACAGATACAGATGAGACTACTACTGATAATGTTGAAGATAGACAGGAGAAACCTTTACCCAAATCTCCTGACTTGGCATCTCAAGAGTTTTTAGATTTAGATTTGAATACTCTAAGTAATGTTAATCCTAAACCTAGTCAGTTCCCATCTTCTACGGCAAAAGTCAAACCTATAGTACCACCACCAATATCGGGAAGTGTTAATACTGTTTCACAACCTAATAAGGCAACTGCAAAATTGGATAATCTCAGTACCACTTTATTGCCTCAGTCTGCCCCATCTACTGTAGTTACTTTATCTTCTCCAACTCCATCCCCAATAGTTAAACCTTCCCCAGAAATTTCTAGTAGTTCTCAAATAACTAACCCAATCAAATCAGATGATGGTTGGTATTATGTTGTTCTGGATTATTTGAATGAAGAATCTTTGTATAAAGCACAGCAAATAATTTCAGATGCTTATATTCGTGAAACTTCTAATGGTATGAAGATACAGATGGGGGCATTTTGGGAACCAGAAAGGGCAAAAGTTTTTCTTCAAGAATTACGTCAAGAAGGACTGGATGCCAAATATTACAAGTTGAAACCTGATAATTATTAATTAGGGAAGAGAAAAAAGGGATTATTAAGAAATGACTGGAGAGTACAGTTATTTGGTGTTGGTGAAATAGGGTATGAAATTCCTAAATTTATAATGTGTAAATCAGACATAAGTAGGTTGGCGGAAATAAACTAAACTATGTAACAGAATGTAAACTTAACTCAAAAAGGGGATTTAGTTGGAATTCAAGCTTGTTTACAAAACTAAATATACTTATGTTTTTCTGAGCCGACTTACTTATTTTTCCTCTAACTGACTCGGACAAAGAAAAAAAATCCTTTCCAACTATTGACTCCTGACTACTGTAAAATCATACTTTTATTCACCAACGCCAGTTATTCCTGTCTCGAATAAGTATAAAAGCTAAAGCAGGAAAAATGAATTACTCCAGGAGACTTTACGATCAAAGAATTATAATAAATATGGAGAGTCTTGATGGAAATTTTTGACCGCCTTTGGCGGATAATTTCGGCTAATATAAATAGATTGGTTTCTGGTGCTGAAGATCCAGAGAAGGTTCTGGAACAGACAGTAAAAGATATGCAGAATGATTTGGTGAAACTACGCCAAGCAGTTGCACAGGCGATCGCTACTCAAAAACGCACAGAAAGACAATGTTACCAAGCTCAATCTACTGCTGATGAATGGTATAGACGAGCGCAGTTGGCTTTACAAAAAGGACAGGAACATTTGGCACGGGAAGCTCTGACTAGACGCAAGTCATACCAAGAAACAGCTACAGTGATGAAGGTTCAGGTGGAACAGCAAAAACAGGTGGTGGAAAAGCTGAAACAAAATATGAGGCAGTTGGAGCAGAAAATTAGTGAAGCAAAATTGAAGAAGAATATATATATTGCTAGGGCACGTTCTGCTAGAGCATCGGAAAAGCTGAATGAAATGTTAGGAGCGGTGAATACTGATAATACTCTAAGTGCTTTTGAGCAGATGGAAGAGAAAATAATGCAGCTTGAGGCTAAGTCTGAGGCGATGGCTGAGTTGGGAAGTGATAGTTTAGAGAAACAGTTTGTATCTTTGGAAAGAGATGATAATGATATTGACACTCAGTTGGAGGCAATGAAGGCGGAAATGTTGCCTAGAGGTAAAAATCCTCAACTGCCTCATCAAAAAAGTTCTAATTTGAAACAATCAGACACTGATGAAGTATCCTAAAAACAAATATTTCAAGGGCTTTAGAATCTAATTACCTATCATAATTTCTATGGCAGACTATATAGGTGATATGACTAAGGTAAACCTGTTAAACCTCCTAGATTAGTATTCCCGTAAGAAAATACCGAAATACAGAGGGCAAGTATAAAAGCCCTTCGAGCAATTAATTTATTAATTCTATATTTGAGGAATTTTGAGCCTGTTGAAGCATTTCTTTTTCTTGTCTTACTTTCAGACACTTTTTCTTCAAAAAGATTCAACTCTGCCTATGCTTTACGGACAAAGAACAGCTTAAAATGGATATTATAATTATAGGGTAAATTTTCCCTAATCAACTAATCATACATCTTGGCCCAGAGTAGCTATGATCTCTAATCAGAAACTAGGAGCCAACTTAAACAAATGGTTAATTAAAAGGAAAGATAAAATTATGGGATTATTTGATCGGATTGGTCGTATTGTTAGAGCTAATGTTAATGAAATGGTAAATAAGGCTGAAGACCCTGAAAAGGTTCTAGAACAGTCTATTATTGATATGCAGGAAGATTTAGTCCAGTTGCGTCAGGCAGTTGCTAGTGCTATTGCTACTCAGAAACGCAGCCAACAACAGTACAATCAAGCTGAATCTCAAGCTAATCAATGGTACTCCCGGGCACAGTTAGCTCTGCAAAAGGGAGATGAAAATCTGGCTAAGGAAGCTCTACAGCGTAAGAAGACTTATTCTGAGACAGCAAACACTGTAAAAGTATCCTTGGACAGTCAGACAGCTCAGGTGGAAACTCTAAAAAGGAATCTGACTGCTTTAGAAGGTAAGATTTCTGAGGCTAAGGCTAAGAAGGATATGCTGAAGGCCAGAATGACCGCTGCTAAAACTCAGGAGCAACTCAATAATACAATGGGTTCTATTAATACTAGCGGGGCAATGGCAGCTTTTGACCGGATGGAAGAAAAGGTTTTGCAAATGGAGGCTCGTTCCCAAGCTACAGCAGAGTTAGCTGGTGGTGGTGGTTTGGAAGAGGATTTCCGCAAGTTGGAAGCTAGTAGTGATGTTGATGATGAGTTAGCAGCGATGAAGGCACAGATGATCAATCCTAATCCATTACCACCTTCTACACCTTCTAATCAAAGTTCAGCAGAAAAATCTGAGGTAGATTCTGAACTTGAGGATTTGCGCAGACAACTTGACAAAATGTAAACTTTGTTTTATAGAAATTCTGATCTTTCAGCAAGACTTTTAACTTTGATAGATATTTAGCTTTTTCCAGGAGAAATCTCACGTTTGTTTCGCTAGCGATATGAAAAGCATAGCCTTTGCAAGAGGTAAATAGCTTTAACGTGGGATTAATCCTGGTCTTAATTTTGCTCTATCTAGGTTTTCTGTGTACTTCATTTAATATCATTTTCACTTGAATACTTATAAATTATTCAGTAGGTGTATGTAGAAAAATCTAAAATTAATAGGTGGATGTCAGTTCAACAATTAATAATTAATTATTAATTATTACCTCTTCTGTAATAGAAAGATTGGCACTCAAAGAATTTTTTTTCTTTTTTCTCTTGAAATAGAAGGTTTAATACCTTAATTTTTCGGTAATGTGAAAGAAATTGTTTAATCTTTGTTTATTCTTTGCTGTTCTTTGTTGAATCTCAACAATTATTTTCTATGGAATTTGATTTACTTAGGTAATAGGATAGTAGGGAAAGTGGTAAGAATTTTTCTGAGTATTGAACAGAATATTTTTGATCAATGACTCTCTGAACTTGATACAAAAAATATAGTTAAAATCATATACTAATACAGCTAGGGATGAAATAATAACTATTCCATAGAGATAATTTTTGTTTTAAGTTTTGCTCAACTACAAAGCTAACCCAACTCCTATTTTTCAACTGGAAAAACTGTTTGACTGGCTTAACTAAATTTAGCTGATTATCCTCAAGTTAAAAAGGTAAGGAAGAAGGAAGAAGGAAGAAGCTTTAAGAGAAGAAAAAACCTTAAATCTGGTAGATATTTCCCCAGCTTTTACACGAGACCATACCAATGAAAATGATATAATTACTGATTGCTATATGATTCAATAATTGTGATTAACCGTCTTAATTAATCAAAAATATTTATTAACTTAACTATGTCTAATTTGCGCTGGCTAATTGTTAGTTCTTCTGCGTCTGGAGCTGGTCTTCTTTCCATTGTATTTTTAATTTTTACTTTCTTCCATAAATTTAGTTTAGCAAGTCTTTTAGTTCTATTTTTCGTCTTAGCTTTTTTTATAGTAAATGTAGTATTTACTGCTCATTATTTTTCCAAGATTTCTAGGGAGCTATACATCAGAAAGAAAATGCAAACACAAATGAAAATGAGGGCAAAACCTACAAGATATAGATACTAAATTTTGAGGGAATAAATAATTTTAGACAATAGTGTAGTAACACAGGATATTTATAGAATTTTTCAGTATCTAATACCAAGCAAGAAAAAAGAATGTTACAAAAAGGTGCATCTTAATCATAGATTATCAAAAATACCCGATCTAATTCATTTCAGACAGTTATCTCTATTTTTTAACCCCTTTTTTTCAAGATGTACTCTTTATTTTTTCTTCCTTCTTCCTTAATTCTACTATTTGTAACAAACATTCATTCTCTTGGTATAAGATAGTTTTTATCAAGTTATCAAATTAAAAAGATTGGAGGTGAGGAAAATTTATTGTCGTTTGGCTTAAAATACTTTAGGAATTATCTAAATTGCCGAGTTTATTACCACTTAATTAATTACTAAAAATGCTTGATTTTCTTAACCCTATCCTTGGTCGTCGTCCAGAACGTATGAAAGCAAAGGTCGAAATTTATACTTGGCAAACTTGCCCGTATTGTATTAGAGCAAAACTTTTACTTTGGTGGAAAGGTGTTAACTACACGGAATACAAAATAGATGGGAATGAAGGTGCTAGAAATAGTATGGCTGAACGTGCTAATGGAGGTCGTACCGTACCACAGATTTTTATTAATAATCAACATATTGGTGGCTGTGATGATATTTATGCTTTGGATGGGAAGGGTGGATTAGATTCTTTATTGAGTCAATCTGCTGAGTCAGGTTAGGAGTCAGGAGTCAGGAGTCAGGAGTTAGGAGAAATGGAATTAGAGGAGAGGTAGAAGAAAGAATTACAAGAGTGATTTTTCTGCTGAGTCAGTGTAGGAGTCAGGAGTTAGGAGTCATAATAAATGGGAATTATAGATAAGGTAGGAGAAATAATTGTAAGAGTTATACCAAATTAAAAAAAGACTGTTACATTCCAATTTGTGATTTATTCCTACAGTTTAATACTTTAATGGCTTGTATTCCTTCTCAAAATTAAAGGTTTTTACTCCATTTTTTGTCTATTTATCTTTCCTGGCTCTGGCGTGAATTATCTCTTTTTACCTATTCTGTCACTGTAGCAATATTTTATTAAAATGGTATTATTTTTCTACCCTTGTCTGCCGAAAATCCTAAGTTTTTGATAGATAAAGCTTATTTAGTTGCACTTTTTTTATACTTAGAAAGGCTCCTTATTTCTATGTCAATGTTTTTAGATTTAATCAGCAAACCCTAATTATGTCATTTCCCCCTTCCTCCTTCCTCCTTCCTCCTTCTTCCTTCTTCCTTTTAGGAAAAATCTGCTGCAAACTTATCTAAATTATCTAACCGCCATCTAGCATCAAGTTGGCGGTTTGTTTGTAATTCTAAAACTCTTATTCCACTATTTGGTAAAGGATTTAAAAGTTGTTGTAATTCTTGCCAAGAAACTATTTTTTGATGTTCTACACCATAAGTTTTACATAAATCAGCAAAATTAATATCTTGGGGAGTAGCAAAAAATTCTGTAAAAGGTGGTTCAAATTTAGCTATGGGCAACATTTCAAAAATTCCACCTCCCTGATTATTAATCAAAATAATAGTTAAATGACCGACTAATTTATTTCTCAGTAAAAAACCATTAGTGTCATGTAAAAGTGCTAAATCTCCTGTTAACATGACACTGCTTTGATGACGATGGGCAATACCTAAAGCTGTTGATAAAGTACCGTCTATTCCGTTTGCACCTCGATTGAAAAATGGCTGAATTTGGGAATTATTAGGAACCCAGAAAAATTCTACATCTCTAACTGGCATACTATTAGCAATAAATATTGGTGTAGTTTTGGGTAATGTCTGAGATATTAACCAATAAGTTTTTGGTTCCAATATCTGATTGATTGTTGCCATTTTTTTGTCAATATTTTCTCTGACTTTTGCTTCAGCTTTACACCACAAATTTAAGTAATTTTTATCATAGTTATTCAGGATAATTTCAGAAGTCAAAATTTTGGCTAGTTGTTCTACTGAGATTCGTAAGTGAGTTGTTTTGCTATGAAGCGGATCGAAGTTATGGTCACTTTTGTCAATAATTAATCTGTGGGAATTAGTTTTATCTAACCAACTTCTTAGTTGTTTACTTATTGGTAGTTCTCCAATTTGTAAGACTATTTTAGGGATTAGTTTTTCTGCTAAATTTTGATTTCTTAAAATTAAATCATAAGTGCTAATTAAATAAGGATTTAACTGGGAGTAGTTTCTTAGAGGTGATAAACCTTCGGCTAAAACAGGGAAGTTTAAAGTTTGGGAAATTTGAGCGATCGCCTGACAATATTCTTGAGGTTTTTCTGGTTGTGCTAAACCTCCAATTATGATGCCTTGCTGAGATTTAAGTTGATTTTTTAAGAGTGCTATTAAGTCATAATTTGGCAAATATTCTGTTGTTAAAATTGGCTGTACAGTAGCAAAAAAGTTTTGGGGAAATTTTGATTCTAAGGCGATCGCTTCTGGTTTGGTTATGGGTGCTAAAGGGTCTCGAAAAGGAATATTAAAATGTACAGGTCCGGATGTAGGAAAAATAGTTTTTTCCCAACCATGAATAACTGTTTGTCTTAAATATTCGAGTCTTTTTAGTTCTATTGAAGGTAAACTTAGTTCAATTTGCCAGTTAGGATAATTACCATATAATTTTACTTGATCTATGGTTTGACCAGCATGACAACTTCGTAATTCTGGGGGTCTATCTGCGGTTAGAACTAATAATGGGATGCGACTTTCTTTTGCTTCTATTATGGCTGGATAAAAATTAGCTGCGGCTGTACCAGATGTGCAAACTATAACGACTGGTTGATAATTTTTTTTAGCTATTCCTAGGGCAAAAAATGCTGCCGAACGTTCATCAAGAATCGGAATAGTCTCAATTTTAGGATGGGTAGCGAAGGCGAATGTTAGAGGTGTGGAACGAGAACCCGGACTGATAATTGCTGTAGTTAATCCCAAATATTTTAATGTTTCTACTAAAATGGATGCCCATACTGTATTGATATTTCTAAAATCAATTGACATTGTTCAGTTTTGAGTCTTGAATAGTAATATATCAAGGCGAAAAGGTCTAACACAGTCTTGAATGACTGAAACGAAAAATATAATATTAGTTATTAATCTTCTGCTTTCTATTATCTCTAACTATTTTTTTCCTAAACTTGAATTTTTGGCTTTTTCTTTTTAGTTTTAATCTTTTTGCTTTTTGACCTCTGTTGCACTACTTCTGGTGGCGGACCATAATCTCCATCAGAAAAATATTGTCGCTCTACTATATGTTCGGGTTCTACTTCAATCCATAAACGAGCACCTCCAGCTTGGCTGTTGTTTGGTTGATGGGGTTGATAAACTATCTGGCAAGGTCCTTTTATTTTCAGAGCGTGGCAATAATCCTTTTTATATCCGACTTTTACAGCAAGTGCGGGATAAGCAGTGCGATTATCTCGGTTGTAATCTATAGTCTTTCGCAGAACATGAATAAAAGTATTGCCTGTACGTTGATTTTTATTCCAAGTTCCTTCAGGGCCACGACTACCTGGTATAATGTCTGGCATTCCCTGATGATTAAGGGGAATCATCCATAAATTTTTAACTTTATAGGCATCTTTGACTCGGCCTTGATTAAGCAGCGTTCGTAATCTACCTGTTGAGATATTGAGTAGAAATGCTGCTTGTGTTGTGCGTACTGATGAAGTAGTCATAACTAAGACGTCTTAGTTTTAAAATATTATATCTTAT
>JBCDJM010000281.1:0-10480 GCA_038747755.1 Cyanobacteria bacterium P01_H01_bin.35 | reverse complement strand
TTTTTGAGTAGTTTATAGTTACCTCAAATTTATGGTAAGGGTGGGAAAACCAAACCCCTAAAATAGCTTGCCTGTGAATTTATTGGTAAGTTTTTGTACTATCTTTTTGAGTAGTTTATAGTTACCTCAAATTTATGGTAAAGGTTGGGACATAAAACCCCTACAGTATTATTTATTAAAACGAATTTCCGTACCAGTGTAGTGAGGAAACCAACCTTCTGTTGAAACAAAATATCTAACAGCTTTAACCCGCTTTTTTACTGTTAAATAAAACCAATGTTCTGTATTAGCTGGTACATTAATATATTCTTGTGGTTGTATAGTTAATTCTACTTGACTATCATCAGGACATACAAAGCCAAAAATACCTTCTCCTGCGACAATATAACGCACTTCATCATCTGCATGGGTATGACATTTATCGAACTTTGATAACATTGCATCAAGATTAGGAATTTCTGGATGTATTGCCACTAAGTCTCGTGACTTATAACCAGCAGTTTCTTTTAGTTCCTCAAAATACTTATCCAAACTTTGCAATAATCGTTCTTTTTCATCATCGCTATCTTTTGCTAGTAGATTATGAACTTCTGGATTGTCTCCTATAGGCCAATGATTCAGTTGTACATTTAAGGGTTCAAGTTCACGAGAAATATCGTTGATTTCAGTGTAAATTTTACCGTTTTCTAGTTTGAGTATTGCCATATTTTACCTTTTGATTTATCACTAAAATTGATTCTATCAACAAGAATGATATTGTTTATATTGACTATCAAATTTTAGCACTATTTTTGGGGAAATAATAATTAAAGTTTAGAAGTGGGGCTTAACCCCTAAGTCATAAATATTGCTCAAGCGCTACTACAAACAAAAACTTTTATATCACTTATTAGCTGAACATTATATAAGTAATAATTTTGAACAAAAAATTAGACATATCAGAAATCATACGGAGTGTTATAACATTTTTTATTCTATCAAATTTATATTGCTAAATTATGCTATATTTAGAAATAATTTACCTTTTTTTTCAGCAGTATATCAATGACAAAAAATAAGGTCTTAAGCCTCCCTTTTTAAGGGATGAAAAAAATTAACTTCAGTATTTCAACCCTCTGACTTGAGTCACAGATACTGACAACTGATAACTGACAACTGATAACTGAAATGACTTATAGTCTTAGAATTGCAGACTTACCTAGTAATGAACGACCACGGGAAAGATTGATTGCTTCTGGTCCTAAAAGTCTTTCCACTGCAGAATTAATTGCTATTCTACTAGGTACTGGTCAGGGAAAAGGGAAACTTTCTGCTGTTGGTCTTGGACAATACATATTAAATCAATTAAGTCAACATCAGCGTGACCCCCTCTCAATTCTCCGCAATATTACAGTTCAAGAATTAACTCAAATTCATGGTATTGGTACAGCAAAAGCAACAACTATTCTTGCTGCCATTGAATTAGGAAAAAGAGTATTTCAATCCCGCCCTCCAGAATTAGCAGTTGTTGACAGTCCCCAAGCTGCTGCGGATGCTTTGAGTCAAGATTTAATGTGGCAAACTCAAGAAAAATTTGCTGTCTTACTTTTGGATGTAAATAACCGCTTACTAGGAACCCAAGTAATTACTATCGGTACAGCAACAGAAACATTAGCTCATCCCCGTGAAATTTTTCGAGAAGTGATTCGTCAAGGTGCAACCAGAGTAATTATTTCTCATAATCATCCTTCAGGAAATGTCGATCCAAGTCCTGAAGATATCAATTTAACCAGACAACTGTTAGCAGGAGCGCAATTTTTAGCTATTCCCCTACTCGATCATATTATTATGGGTAATGGAGAACATTCCAGTCTGCGCCAAACAACTAATTTGTGGGAGGAATATCCTCAAGGAGATTGATTTAGAGAATGTTTTCAAAATATCAGGACTTACGCTAAGAATATAGCAATGAGCGCTCAGGTATTTACAATGTCCAGCTCAAAGCCCAGTAAGCGAAAACTGTAAAAAAAATAATGTGTAAATATGCCAGCGCACATTGCTATACAGTTCATAAACTATAGCGCTATAGTTTTGAACGCTATATACATGGTCTCTGCGTAAGTCCTAATATCATGTCCCGATAATTAGTGATAAAAAAACTTTCTCTTTCTTTTCTTCTTTCTTCCCTCCTGTTTACGCAGCATTCCGTAGGAAATTCTGACTCCTGACTCCTGACTGCTAAGTAGTTTATTTATAACTGTTCAACCGGACATGATATAATATGCGATGAAAGCGATCGCCACTTAACAACTATCGTCTCATAATCTAGTTAGAATTAACAACTGATTTTGCTGTTTTTACCTGATTTGGATTCATTGCTGCTTTAGGATAAGCAATACGTTTGTGATTATACTGTTCCCATACCTGTACAAAAATTTCTGCAATACTCGACATCTCTCCCCTAGTCAAACCAGAATCAACCAATTGATTATCTTGCCAACGTGCCCGCAAAATTTTCTTCACCATTTGTAGTGCATCCTTATGAGTCGCATCTTTAAGCGATCGCAATGCTGCTTCACAAGAATCTGCCAACATCACAATAGCGGTTTCCCGTGACTGGGGAGTTGGCCCTGCATAGCGAAAAAGTTCTTCCTTGATTGTCTTTGCTTCCTTCTCCGCTCTTTGCTTGGCTTGGTAATAGAAAAAAGCGATTAACATCGTCCCCTGATGTTCGGGAATAAACGCCCTAATAGCCTTTGGCAATCTATGTCTACGAGCCATAACTAATCCTTCAGTAACGTGCTTTCTGATAATTTCTACACTAACCCACGGATCGTTAATTTCATCATGTTTATTCGGTCCACCCATCTGATTTTCAATAAAACCTAATGGATCGTGCATTTTACCAATATCATGATACAAAGTACCCGTTCTCACCAATTCCACATCACAACCAATTTCCCGTGCTGCCGCTTCCGCCAAACTTGCCACAAAGAGAGTATGCTGAAAAGTACCAGGTGCTTCCGATGCCAAACGCTTCAACAGAGGGCGATTAGGATTAGCCAATTCAGATAAACGGATCGGAGTAATCAAATCAAATAAATGCTCTAAATATGGACTCAAACCCAAAGCAACAATACTCCAAACCAAACCTGTAAGTACTTGCAAACCTACTGGACCTACAATAGCATACCATAATAATCCAGGAGTAGCACGAACAATCAAATTTGTCAACAAATACACCGTACCTTGAGTTAACCCTACCCCTATACCTAAAAGTGCCTGTTCCTCACGCGATCGCATTTTTTCCGCTACCAAACTACCAACAATACCACCAGCAGCACTAGCAAACCAATCTATTTTATCAACATCCATACCAATAGGCAGTACCGCAGATATCAAACCTACTACTGTTACTCCCATAGTTGAACCGTAGAAATTTCCCACCAACAAACCAATTGCTGGCAAACTACTACTCCAAGGTACTCTCAACGCTACCAGTAATGGCACACTCAAACTCAACAACAATAAAAGTATATTATCTCTGCGCCTAAAACAGGGTTGAAATTGCCTTTCTACTATAATTACTATACTTACAGCCCCGCTCACAATACAAACAAATACCACCAAGCTGCCCCAATTCACTCTACGCCCACTAAGCTTAAATTCATCTAATAGTATAAATGCCTTACGATCGATTGTCTCTCCTGCTTGAATAATAATTTCATCCTTTTGGACTTTGTACTCCACTTGTGGAACATTTTGTGCTGCCTGCTCAACTAATTTCTTAGTTCCTTCTGTATCTTTTGCTAAATTAGCCTGCAAAACATTTTGCAAAATGTTGATTGCTAAATCTTCAGTTTCTAGTGGGAGTACACCTGCAACTTGTACTCTTAGTGCCTTAACCCATTCCTCTTTAGGAAAGTCTGGCGATATTCCTTGAGCCAACATCCGTTCTTTTACCGTTTCAATACCTGTCTTAGTTTTTTGCCAAGCAGCATCAGACAACTCTACTAAAGTACGATCGTATACTTCATAACCTTCATTTTTTTTCTCTTGAGTCACAATTTTCGTGGCGTTTTCGTACAAACTGCGAGCTTGCGATACATCATCTAAAACTCTAGAGTAACTTTCATATAAACTTCTCTTGCGATAAGCTAATAGTTCTGAAATTGCTTTTTGATCTCTACTACTAATAACTATAGGACTATTTTCTTGATTGTCTTTTGGTATTGATGTTCTACCAGACAACTCCTCCCCTATTGAACTTGAAATTGTGTCACTATTGTTTTCAGGTCTAACTTTTTCTGAATCTTGAGTTAATTTAGTAGAATTAGTTGTTTCTGACTCAGGTCCGGGAGGTTTTTCTTGCAACTGCTCCTCGATTATTTTTTGAATAGCCTGCCATTTTTCCTCAGAAACTTGACGTAGGTGTCTTTGAGTAGTTGTTGATAAGATGCCTGTGTTGATAAAAGGAAAATTAGCAACTATTTCTCTAGCTCGATCCCCCAGTAGCAATATTTCTCTTAGCTCTTTGTCCACCCTTTGATTCACTGATTCATTAATCATAAACACAGTGATATCACCAAGTCTAGCTGACTTAAGCTTCTCATCAGTCAGTTTATAATCAGGAACCGTAGCATCATCTGGAGCTTGGATAGTTCTAGGTGCAACAGTTCCCTCTTTTAATTCTGGCTGATGATAATAACGTTGACCCATCGTAGCTGTTAGAGATGCTATTGCTACTACCACTAACATTGGCGAAGTTGCCCGAGTTGACCAACGGGATGTTTGTTGTTTTGTCTGGGGTTTCAATAATTTCCCAATTAAACGTGTCAGATACATATTTCTTGATGTCTAAACATCATAGAGTTTTCAAGAGCCACTAGATTTGTGAGGGCGAGGACGAATCACATTGCTGGCAGCAACTGCTGGGATCATACTTTGTGTGACATTGTTTGGGTTATAAACTCCCGACCAAACTGCCCAAAGACTTTTTGCCAAGTTCATAATCTCCATTTCATCTTTCATTCCCAAAAGTTCAAGCCCCGTTTTTTGTCGCCATTCAACAGGAACTCCAGCACTACTATTATAAGCTCCTGATAAAGTACCTACTATAGTACAGGTCTGACTTGCCCATCCTGTTCTTGCAGAACGTAATACTGCTAAACCAAAGTCCTCGGGGGTACTCAGAAAGCAGTATAAGGCCAAAGAAATAGGTATAAAAAAAGCAGAAGATAGGGATCTTTGTTGACCCTCACAAAATATTTGCTTTTTCTCAAGAGATTTAACATTTTTTGACAAATGATTTATTGCTGCATCTAAATTTGCTCCCTGGTTAATCAATTTTTCTACTTGTCTAAGTTGCCCTACTAATGGTTCTTTTTCTCCAATATAGTCTATAATTTTTCCTATTATAGTCAAGGGGTCTAATTTCTCTATCAAAATTTGGGATATTATATATCCAACTACTAAGTTGCCAAGGTTTACTTCTAAATCATTTTCCCAAACTTTTCCCAATTGCTGCAATTTTTGTTGCAGTTTAAATTTATCTTCATGGTACATCAAGGAAACTGGCAAGCTCGTAATAATAGTATTACTGGCTATCGGATTCAAAATATCATCATTTATGTAGTTAAAATCAGGCTGGTTATTATTAACTATCCCTACTAATTTTTCTAATTCTATTGGAGAATCTTTTATTTTGTTTGACTTGCCAGGATAATCTTTTTTATTCTTCCACTTATTTTGCCATTCTCTATAAACTTTTTGCCAATCATCTTCATTAAATTCCTGTTTTATAATTAAGCTTTTTGCACAATTAACTGTAATTTCTCCCCATTGTTGTAAGTAGTTTTTCTCTAACTTTGATGATAGGTAAAATTTCTGCTGATTAATAAATAATTTATAATTTTCCCGATTCTTTTCTATCTGATGATCAAAGTCAGAACCTACATAGTTTCCTAAAGCTGCTCCTAGTAAAGCACCGTGAAATTTACTTAAGAGAGAATACTGCATTATTTTTTCATTTATTCTATATTTTATCTAGTCTTTATTATTTGATTTTCTAATACTATCTACAAATATATTGATATTACTAATCAGTAAAAAAAATAGGTAGTCCTATATAGTAATGATTTATAAGGGCTGAAATACCCCCAAAATATTGCCAAAATAATTATAGCGGTTTTCACAAAGGTAGACTACAAAACTTCTTCCTTCTTCCTTTAAACCCAAATCTCTGTACTCTATATTAATAAAAACTGTTATAGCGTTTCTCAGTAAGCGTGAGGTACACTTTTATATTTCTTCCCTGTTGCCTGTTGCCTGTTGCCTGTTGCCTAAAGCCTAGAATGAAAGTACCTCAATAGTGTGGGAATTGCTATATAACTCTACTACTGTCTAGTTGCAAAAATTAGTAATATTATTTTTAGGTTTAATTTCCTTGGCTTCAAGCTTTTTTTATTGGATCAGTAAGTATATGAATTTATACAATTAGACACTAGGACCAGAAAACATTCTACATCCAGAATAATTAAATTATTCTCAGGAAAATTTAACTACATATTAATTTGTTAATAAATTATGACAAAGTATATTAATAATAATATAGCAATCCTCTAATATATTCGTGGCAAAAATATTACTGCTTTCTACGCAACAGCAGTGCGAACCCGCGTCGGCGTAAGACGCAAGCGGTGCGAACACGCGACGACGACAGCTCGCTTGCGGAAGGCGCACCAAGAGAGGGAATGCGCACCAAGAGAGGCAACAGGGGGGAATTTCAACTTTTTTATTTACTTTTTAATTACCCGCAACCTATACGCGAATTGCTATACTTTTTCCTAATAAATTTATTTTAAAGGTTTCCTGTTGTACAGGATTTTTGTATCTTACTCGAATGATAAGAAAGGTATTTAAAAGCTATGAATACCTAGCTATAGGTTAGATACCCTTAGCATTTTCCCAACTAAATTTATGTAGTTTTAGACAGCAATACTTAATTCCTTATTCATCATAATATAACAATACCAGATAATTTTGGATAAAGATTCTGTATCAATCCCTTATGTTATCTAGAGTGTTTATCTATTTTCATTTCGGACTGCTATAGTTTTTAACCACACCCAAAATTAAGAAAAAGTAAATTTAAGATTTGAACTATAGCACTACGCATTAAGGTTAGGACATTTCTAAATCCTAGAACCCTTGAAAAGTCTGCTACTCCCTATTCCCTACTCCCTACTCCCTAGCGCGTAGCGCTATACCCTAAGGCATAAGTCCACAGACTGCTGTTAGGGTTTAGCTGCATGAAATGAAAAGCGCAGTTCCTCTGTGAGCGTTACTTTCGACTCAGGTATAGCAATGAGCGCTCAGATATTTACAATGTCCAGCTCAAAGTGCAGTAAGCGAAAAGGCGTACAAAAAATAATCTGTAAATATGCCAGCGCACATTGCTATAGCAAGAGGCAATACAGTATTTGAAATGATAAGCAAAGCTATAGGGTGAGGATAATCTCTAGGATTAGATACTGCCTAGTATTTAATTTAAGTGTACTTAGTCAAACAGTAATTCTGGTTACAGGAGCATATCCCTGGCTTTAAGCCAGAAATTATGTCAAAATAATGATTATAATATAGTAAACTTAATCTCCCATCTACTTTTTTGGTTCCTTGATTGGTCTGCAAACTAAGGTATGCTTAGTATCTAACTCATCAACAGGAAAAATATTATCGTTTTTCTTCCCTTAGTAAATTTCCAGAGGAAACAATAATTTTCTACAATGTTTATCTTTGAGTATTTAGGACACAAATCTTTGATTAGGTATTCAAGTTATTACATAATTTTAGATAATTTGTACCAGAAAATTTTGATGTATATAAAGGTATATATTATAAATTCGGTAATTATTTAACTACTACTTTCTTTAAGATAATTAACTATTGCTTTTAGCCCCAATATATAGCTTTCTGAGCCAAAACCACTAATTTGACCAATAGCTACTGGTGCAATAAAAGAATGATGTCGAAATTCCTCTCGACGATAAATATTACTGAGATGAACTTCTACGGTGGGAATATTCACCCCAGAAATAGCATCCCTAATGGCAACACTGGTATGGGTATATGCTCCCGCATTAATAACTATGCCTTGGTGTTGCTCACTACTAGCTGAGTGAATTGTATCCACCAAGACACCTTCATGGTTAGACTGTAATACAGAGATTTTTATTCCAAGAGATTCAGCCTCTTGTTCTAACAGTTGATTTATATTATCTAAAGTTTCAGAGCCGTATATTCCTGGTTCCCGCAGACCCAGAAGATTCAAATTTGGCCCATGTAAAACTAAAATTCTAAACAAATGAATAATTTAAAGGTTGAATGATAAAGTTATCAACGACGGGATCGGTCGTTTACTGGAATGGGAATAAGTTCTGGTTCTGGTTCTGCCTCTGGACCTAATAAAGCCTCAACTAGCTTGCGAGTCCATTCCTTTAATTTTTCTAGTACCTTTTCAATGTAATCCATTAATATCTTATTCCCGCTGGGTACTCTCACCATAGCTATTTATTTTATTTTTATAGTGAGGGGTAAGCGGGGCGGGATCTGCCGCTTCCCTTTTCAGACAAATTTATTGGGATATTTTAACAGTCTAGCCACAATAGATATTCATCATGGCTTTTTGTTTGTTTATCTTTACTTTTATATTAACACTTTCTTTGCTGTTGGTTTAGATGGCCATTCAGCGATAATAAGTTTATTTTATGAAAGTCTGGACTAAAAGCCCGGACCTTATATTAATTATAATCAAGTTTTTTCATATTTTTGTCTCTCATTAGACCAATATAACTTTCTTCTCAACAGATCAAGAGCTGTGCAAGCACTCACTCTTCTAATCCAATCACGATTACGCAGAGGACTGAAGCGGTATTCAAAACTTTCTACTTCTTCTTTACATCTGGCTATGCCAATATAAACTAAACCCACAGGTTTAGTTTCAGTTGCACCCCCAGGTCCAGCAATGCCAGTAATACTAATTCCCCAGTTAGTTCCTAGCTTCTTAACTACTCCACTTGCCATTTGCTTTGCCACTACATGACTTACAGCACCTTCAACGATTAAATCTTCCTGATTAACATCTAGCAAAGTAATTTTTACTTTATTTTCATAAGCGATAACTCCACCATGAAAATATTGTGAACTACCTGGAGCAGAAGTCAACATACTACCTAAGCTTCCACCCGTACAAGATTCTGCTACGGCTAAGGTTTCGCCCTTATCTAACAATAATTTTCCTACTACTGAAGCGAGAGACTCATCATTAATACCGTAAAAATCAATTCCGGCAATATCTTGTATTTGTTGTTCTACAGGAACAGTTAATTTATCTGCTGATTCTTGGGACTCAGCACGGGCAGAAATTCGTAATTTTACTTCTCCAAAATTAGCATAGGGAGCAACTGTAGGATTTTTCATTGCTAGTAATGGAGCTACTTTTTCTGCCAAAGCTGACTCTGCAATACCCCAAAATTTTAAGGTGCGACTATAGATAGTTTCTCCACACCAACCCTGACTCTGGAAATAAGGTACAGCAGTTTCTTGCCACATCATTTTCATTTCGGTGGGAACTCCGGGAAAAGTCATTATTGTTACATCTGCTACTGGTTGCCAAATAATTCCAGGAGCGCTACCTATAGGATTAGGTAAAATATTTGCACCTTCAGGAATTAAGGCTTGTTTTCGGTTACTAGCAGTCATGGGGCGACCCCGATGGGCAAATTTTTTGGTAATATCTTCTATTATTTCGGGTCTTTCTACAAGTGGAGTATTAAAAAAGTCGGCGATAGTGGCCACTGTCAAATCATCTGGGGTTGGGCCTAAGCCTCCTGTGAAAATTAATATTTGAGAGCGTTGGGAGGCGATCGCTAATACCTTTTTTATTCTTTCTGGATTATCCCCTACTACATTTTGATAGTAATGGGCTATTCCTAATCTTGCTAGTTCTTGGGCTAAAAATTGAGCATTACTATTTAGGATATCCCCTAATAGTAGTTCTGTTCCAACACATATAATTTCTGCAATCATCTAAATCTAAATAGAAGGTAGTAAATTGTGTACGTTATATATCAAATTGTAAATTAGTTTAAAACTTAATTTTATCACTAATTTCAGGGGTTTGATGGCTAAATATGCAACTTCATACATTTAGATCCCACATTCCGCACTTCAACTTGTAGTATCAAAATTGGCATGAAAAACAGTGCTTTGGTAAGTATTTATACTGTATGAATATCTCTATTTAACTTTCTCCTGAGTCAAATTCTCAGTAAAATGTTAAGCATAAATACTTACTTATTTCTTGACTACTATCACTTTCTCCTGAGGACTGACTCCTGACTCCTAATCTAATGCTACATTTTGTCGTGCGGAATGTAGGTTAGATCACTTGTTGACGAAAAAGAAAGGTCTAAAGCCTCCCCTTTTAAGCTATGCTTTATAA
>JBCDJM010000280.1:0-10485 GCA_038747755.1 Cyanobacteria bacterium P01_H01_bin.35 | reverse complement strand
ATTATTTAATTATTAATAATTAAATAATTCAGCTATTAGTTATAGCGATATCCTCCAACAATAAAAAATTAAATCAATTGTTGATAGACAAATCAATTCAGATAGAAACCCTTTCCTTTCAGAGAGCAAAAAGTTCCTCTGAACCAATGCTCTTATTAAAAATAAGAGGTAATTAATAATTATTAATTATTGAACCTTACTACCCTATAAATAATTAATGTTTTTCTCAGTTAAATTAAAGCAGTTTATCCATAGTTTCATCTTGGCTACCGTTACAGCACTTTTGGTAGTAGTGATACCAGGTCTCAGTCAAACTGTACAGGTAACTCCTACTAACCCACAACTAGGAGATACTATATCTGTTGTGATTCAGCAACCAGACACAAAAGTCTCAACTCCCAAGGTTAGTATGGATGGAAAAACTTACCCCTTATTTTCTATTGGACAAAATAGATTTCGAGCATTATTGCCCACAACTCCTTTGGATAAATCTGGCCTTCGACAACTGCAAGTGACTACTGACAAAGGTATACAAAATCTAAATGTTAACTTGCAAAATCGCTCTTTTCCCACTCAATCTATTTGGTTGCCCCCTGATAAAGAATCTCTTAATGGAACAGACTTAGAATTTGACAGAGTAGCAGCATTTAAACAACTTGTAACCCCACAAAAATTTTGGAATGGTCCGTTTCTACGCCCTAACAATGGTCGAGTTAGTACCATCTACGGAGTCCGAAGGTACTACAATGGAAAGTTTGCTGAAAATTATTATCATCGAGGAGTAGATTATGCAGATTATAATGGTTCTCCTGTTGTAGCTCCTGCTGCTGGTCGTATTTCTCTAGTGGGATTAGAATCTCAAGGTTTTGAAATTCATGGTAACAGTGTAGGTCTCGATCATGGTCAAGGAGTAACGAGTATTTTTATACATTTGAGTCGTATTGATGTCAAGGAGGGTGAAATGGTGGAAGCTGGCCAGCAAATTGGTACTGTAGGATCTACAGGAGCATCTACAGGTCCTCATCTTCACTGGGGATTATATGTACATGGTCAAGCTGTAGATCCGGTTCCTTGGCGATACAATGGTATTGAATAGATTTGATAGATTTGCTCTAGTTATTAGAGCCAAACTATGGAAAAATTATTGATACAGAATTTTTTTTATAAAAATATCTGTAATTTATTTAATTATTCTTAGAATAATCAAATGGTTATTTGTATTGACTTTGATGAACTTATCATCTTATTCTAATTATTAAGCTAGAGATTTTATTGGAAAGTTATTATCAATAAACTTGAACAAAAGTTATGAGTATAGAAAAAATTGTTGAACAAGCTTTACAAGATGGTTATTTAACACCTTCTATGGAAGCAGAGGTAGGACGAATCTGTAATACGGCTTCTGAATTATCGATCGAGGAATATATGGCCCTCGACCGTTTAATGGGAGCTTTATTAACAGGAGAAGTAGTTGTTTTACCTCGGAAACAATTTATTAATGTGATGGAGGAGTTAGTATTATCTGAGGCAATAGCACGAGTAGCAGAGATAGAGGCGACGAGCGATCAAACTCTTGATGTTGGAGATATTGCAGCTTATGCTCTGAATAGACTTCCTCCTTTGTATGCTACTACTGAGGAGGGTGCTAGCTTTCAAAGGTCTAAAGCTAAAGAAGAGCTTCAAGAGTTAATTTCTAAACAGGTAAATGAAGCTATAGATCAAAATATTAATCGACAACCAATTAACCCTACAGCTTTTGGCAGCTCACCCGATGTTAGCGCACAACTTAGCAACTTGCTCAATTCTCTAGCTACAGACTATGAAAAATAGCGCATAATTGATTTCATAATTAACTTCTCATACCTTATTTAGATGAGGAAATCAAGTTAGTTCTGAGAAGTAAAAGATTGATAATTTTAAACAAAAAATAGGGGTAGAGATGTTTAATTGACATCATTTACTCCTATACTTTAACCTTAGTTTTTATACCTATAACATCAGTCTTTAGGATATAAAAATTTTCGCAATTATATATTCATCAAAGTTTGCTATTCTATCTATCATGTTCTAAATATTTTCCTCAAATTTACACAAAACTTATGAGTATAGAAAAAATTGTTGAACAAGCTTTACAAGATGGTTATTTAACACCTTCTATGGAAGCAGAGGTAGGACGAATCTGTAATAATGCTCTTGAATTATCGATCGAGGAATATATGGCCCTCGACCGTTTAATGGGAGCTTTGCTAACAGGAGAAGTAGTTGTTTTACCTCGGAAACAATTTATTAATGTGATGGAAGAATTAGTATTATCTGAGGCAATAGCACGAGCAGCAGAGATAGAGGCGACGAGCGATCAAACTCTTGATGTGGGAGATATTGCAGCTTATGCTCTGAATAGACTTCCTCCTTTGTATGCTACTACTGAGGAGGGTGCTACCTTTCAAAGGTCTAAAGCTAAGGAAGAGCTTCAAAAGTTAATTTCTAAACAGGTAAATGAAGCTATAGATCAAAATATTAATCGACAACCAATTAACCCTACAGCTTTTCCCCCACCTGATGTTAGCGCACAACTGAGCAATTTACTCAACAAAATAGCTCCAGAGTATGAACAAGAACAATAGCAAGCATAATTTATTTCAAAATTAACTGATATTTCTTTATATATATCAATGAAGAAACAAAGTCATTCTTCAGAAGTAAACGATGGATAATTTTAAACAAAAAATAGGAGTAGAAATGTTTAATTAACATCATCTACTTCTATACTTTAACCTTAGTTTTTATACCTATAACGTCAGTCTTTAGGATATAAAAATTTTCGTAATTATATATTCATCAAAGTTTGCTATTCTATCTATCATGTTCTAAATATTTTCCTCCATCTGTTCTGAGGGAAAAATTATCTCAATTCATAATTAAAATCTAATGTTTGATAACAAGAGAAAATTAAATTATTAAGCTTTAGTAATTCAATAAGTTTCTTTATTCACTATCTTCTGAAGTATTGTTGGCAGTAGTAGAAATTTTCTCTTTTTCTAACCTACGTTGTTCCCGTTTTTTCTTCGCTGCTTCAAGGGTATCTTCTATCGCACTACGAGCTTGAGCTATTCTCTCCAAGTTACTAAGATACAAATCTATATCCTTTAATAACTTTTCTTCTAGCAAGTTTAAAGCTTGGCAAACTTTCTTCAGTGCTTCTGTGCGCTTCTCTTGTTCCTTAATTAATTCTGCATCTACTATTTCTAGTAAAGTAAATAAACCTATAGCAAATAAGCGACTATACCTAAAGTTTAAGTTCTCAGAAATACCTCTTAAATAATCTTGCAAATGTTGAGTCTTATCTACATTGTTTGATAAACAAATCCACGAAAGCATATCCGATGCTGACATTTGCCGAGCTACATCTTCTAATTCTTTAGCATCAGTACGGTATTTGTTGGGATCTTCCTCTTGTGCTTGAATCAAAGCATTAAAAATTGAAATTTTGTCCTGCTCTGGAGAATATCCCTGCATAAAACGGTCATAAGCTGTAACCACACCCAAAGCATAAAATGGGTTATAGCTATAATTAGTATTAACGGAAATCAGGTGCATTTCCACTAGCAACTCTTCAACTACCCGATTATATATTGAGTTAATAGGACGGGTGTGAGAATTATAAAAGGCTTTTTTAGTATCTGAAACAGTACGAGTATTATTCACCTGGTTTTTCTAGTTCTATAATCCCATCCCTGGATCTTGATTTCTTATCTACTTTACAAGTTTTTGACTATATAGTAGTCACGAAAAAAGCAGAGTGGGTTTTGCGATGTGAAGTACCTACCCCAACGCTGTACTTATGGGTATTTTATTAATCGTAACACAAGATAATGTGGGACTATAATTTAGTTTTTACTTTCTCAAATAAATTAATTATAGTTATCTGTCAATTTGGAAATGATGGATAGATTTTTGTAACTTAAATTTTAGGGTAATGGTTTTTGGGATTGCTTACCCCTAAAAATTATCTTGACAGAGAAATAGTCTGTTGGGGTAACTCCTAAATAGGATTGAGGCATAAACAGACTAAAGTAACCTGAAGGGGTAATTAGCGCCATAAAAATTAATCACACCTTATTAACTTTAGTTTCAGCAGAATTTTTTCTAGTCTAATTTGTTCGTAAAAACAGCGATCGCTAGCTTCTAGTTAGTAGCTATTCAAATCAAAATTTGAAATTTTGAGTTTAAAGCTTAGTCTAACTAAATAAGTATTTCACCACAGTACAAATCTATGCAACTAGAGCTGATTTGACTTCCAAAAGTATACTATGGATAAACTAACTAAAGGTAGAAATAATAATCCTTTAAAATTATTAATTTAACTATCAAGGTATTATTTCTACAATCAAATTGATTCATTCTGCCTCAGAATTTTTAAGCTCTATTTCCTTCAGGGACATCATCATAATTAAGAGCTTCCTCTTCTGTTTCAAAAATCTCAAACACAGAATCCATCATGGTTACCTCGAATACCAGTTTTGCTTCTGGATGAACGCTACAAATACGGAAACTACCCTTAACTTTGTCAGCATCTCGCATCCCTGCTACCAGGGATGTCAATCCAGAACTATCAATAAAGTTAACCTGGCCTAAATTGACCACTACATGACGACTTAGTTTGGAGATACATTCCTGCAACTTCAGGCGGAACTGCCAAGCTGTTGTGATATCCAAGCGTCCAGTTGGTGCTAGGACGATTACTGTTGTGCCGTCCGGAGTTTCGTGGGTTTTTTGCTCGATCTGAATCACTGACCCTTCCCTCGGGATGATATTACTTGTGGTGGTTGCCCATCTAACTGTAGTTTAACTCAGAGTAATTAATGATTTGGTTTCCAGTCAGCCCAATCATGAGGTTTTAAGAATACTTCATATAGTTCAGCTTCTGGTGTGTTGGGTTCTGGGTTATAACCATATTCCCAACGAACTAAAGGTGGTAAAGACATCAAGATTGATTCTGTACGACCATTGGTTTGCAAACCAAAAATTGTACCTCTGTCATACACTAAATTAAATTCAACATAACGGCCACGTCGGTATAGCTGAAAGTTGCGTTCCCGATCGCCATATTGCATGGGTTGCCGTCTCTCTACTATCGTTTTATATGCTGGTAAGAAAGATTTACCACAATTTTGTACAAATGTAAATAAAGATTCCCAACTACGAGATTCAGGAACTCCTAATTGCTGACTATAAATTGCTGCTGGTCCTTGATTATCGGGTCCTTTGTATAATTCTCCTTGACCATCTTGATAATCAAAGAATATACCTCCTACACCTCGCATTTCTTGACGATGCTTTAAGTAAAAATACTCATCACACCATCTCTTAAATACAGAATAATACTCTTTATGGCTTTTGTCACAGGCTGCCTTAATAGTTTGATGAAAATGAGCTGCATCTTCAGCAAAGGGATAGTAAGGTGTTAAATCTATGCCACCACCGAACCACCATACAGGTCCTGCTTCAAAATAGCGATAATTCAGATGCACTGTTGGTACATAAGGATTTCTGGGGTGTAGTACCATAGAAGTTCCTGTTGCATAGAAACCATGACCTGCTGCTTCTGGTCTTTGCGTCAGTATGCTTGGAGGTAATTGGTCTCCCCATACTTCTGAAAAATTTACTCCTCCTTGTTCAAAAACTCCACCATCTCTAATTACACGAGACTTTCCTCCGCCACCACCAGGACGTTCCCAACTATCTTCTTTAAATTTCTCAACTCCGTCTAATTCTTCTAGTCCTTGACAAATGTCATCTTGTAGAGTCTGCATAAATTCACTGACTCGTTCTTGTGTGCTAGTCACTGGTACAGATGAAGATGTTTTTTGCGGTTCAGTAGAAACTACCATAACTATAATCTATCGTTTGAAGTTGGCTAAAAATTAAATCTTTTCCAGACTTTTTATCGTACCATGCTCTAGATCATCTAGTTACAATTTTCTGATTATCTAAGCTTTTCTTGAGTACATTTACTTATAGAGAGAACAATAATGAGGAAATGAAGAGAGGATATATTTTTGAAAATTATAATTATACTATATAATAGCAGTCGAAGCAAAAATTAGGACACTTCGAACAGGGATAATAATTTCATATTCTTGAAAGTTGCTAAGTAGTCGTGCTTTTAGGAATTTCCTAGTTGAGAGAGGGAAGACTTAACTGGGAAGAGGAAAGAGAAAGAATTGATAATTTATGGATAATATTAGACATGTATAATAAAATGTGTAATTTATTTTGCATAAGTATTAATATGCAATTAATTTTGTGTAAGTGTTTATAAAAATTATTTTTTTATTTAAAAATAAAATCGCTCCTGATATTTTTTAAAGCAGATAAATAATGATTAATTAGGGGTTGCTGATTAAAGCTAAAAGTATTTATATATAAAGGCTTTGGAATTTTAAAGTTCGGAAAAAGTAGGAGATTTGGGGCGGATACGGCTTAAAAATTTAGCAATTAACTTGCGAATAATTAACAATTAATAATGACCCCTTCTTAAAACGGAATTGATTGACTAAAAGGAATTTTTTTTATTTATTATTTTCTATCAGTAGGCAGGGCTGTTTCAAAGTTAAATAAATAATAGATTTAGGAAAATTGGGGACATCATTACTGGAATTTGGGGAAAATTCACGAAAAACGGAGGATTTTTCGGGTTGGAGGTCGGGAAAAACTCCCACCAAATAATTAATAATTAATTATTCGGTGAGTATGGTAGTAAGAATAGGTCCGGTTGCATCAAGGGATAATTTTTCGGTAGTCCTGCATAGTAATGGTGAAGATATTTGTAGTTTTTCCCCACACTTCCCACTCTCCCCACACTCCCCACCCTTCCCACACTCTGTCTACCATTACTATGCACCACCACCAATTTTTCTTTTTACCTGCTGTATAACTCCCTGTTTCTCTTGACTCTGTACGAACGCCCTTATGCAACGTCCCTACTTCCTGCCTTCACCATCAGACTTATTCAGCAAGCCCTAATTACATCTCCAATATCAACTAGACTTAATCTATTTTTTTCTATTAAATAGCTCTTATTATCATAAGTTGACTAACAGGAAGTATAATCTTAAGAGAAATTTAAATTTTATGAGGAACATCAAATGTCCAATATACCTGATACTCAATCAATTTTAGATGTATTGCGACCAGTAGAGGACCCTGAACTGCGTAAAAGTTTAGTAGAACTTAATATGATTCGTAATATTAACGTTGTAGATGGGCAAGTAAAGTTTACTTTGGTTTTGACAACTCCAGCTTGTCCATTACGAGAATTTATTGTAGAAGACTGTCAAAAAGCTGTTAAACAATTACCTGGTGTTGAGGAAGTTATAGTAGATGTCACAGCAGAGACTCCTCAACAGAAAGCAATACCTGATCGCCAAGGTATTGATGCAGTAAAAAATATTATTGCTATTTCTAGTGGTAAAGGTGGGGTTGGTAAAAGCACAGTGGCAGTAAATGTAGCTGTAGCACTAGCTCAGATGGGTGCTAAGGTAGGCTTGATTGATGCTGATATTTATGGCCCTAACGATCCGACAATGTTGGGTCTAGCAGATGCTCAGGTTATGGTACAACAAGGACAATCTGGGGAAGTGTTGGAACCGGCTTTTAATCATGGGGTAAAGTTGGTCTCGATGGCTTTCCTAATTGATAAGGATCAACCTGTGATTTGGCGTGGCCCTATGTTAAATGGAATTATCCGACAATTTTTGTACCAAGTGCAATGGGGCGAATTAGATTATTTATTGGTAGACTTGCCTCCTGGTACTGGTGATGCTCAATTAACATTAGCTCAAGCTGTTCCTATGTCTGGAGTGGTAATTGTGACGACTCCTCAAACTGTGGCATTACTTGACTCCCGCAAAGGTTTAAAAATGTTCCAGCAGTTGGGTGTTTCTGTTTTGGGGATAGTGGAAAATATGAGTTATTTTGTACCTCCAGATATGCCAGAGAAAAAGTATGATATTTTTGGCTCTGGTGGTGGTGAAAGGACAGCACAAGAATTAGGAGTGCCTTTGCTTGGAGGGGTTCCTTTGGAAATGCCTGTGAGAGAGGGCGGAGATTTTGGTATACCTATTGTAGTAGGAGATCCTGCTTCTGCATCTGCTCAAGAGTTACGGGCGATCGCTCAAAAAATTGCTGCTGGAGTTTCTGTTGCTGCTTTAGCATAATAAAAGTCATAAATGCCAAAATAATTACAATTAAAAAACTTTCATTTTTGTAAAGTACAATTTAGCAAATATTTTGATGGGAGTAGATGCAATGATTTTACCTGGTGTAGCAGTTAGAGTTAAAAATATTGGTGACACTTACTATGGTTTTCAAGGACAAGTTCAACGAGTAAGTGATGGTAAAGCTGCTGTATTATTTGAAGGGGGAAATTGGGATAAATTAGTAACATTTAGATTGTCAGAATTAGAGTTAGTAGATGCAACAGCAGGTCGCAAGAAAAAATAAAGGTATTGAGTAATTAGGAATTATTTCTCAAGGAAGGGTGGGAAATAAATTATGATTTGCACTTAATTAATGACCAATAATAAGGTCTGAAGCTTCCCATTTTCAAGGGTGATGAAAAATAAATTTGCTAATTTCAAGTATCCTGCTTATGTATAAGGTAAGTTGTTGCTAATTTAAACTTGAAATTTGCTAGCTTAAACCCTTGTTAAATGGTAGGTTTCCCTCAAAAATAAATGCCGAATAGCTTACCTGATAACTGATATCTAAGTCTAATAATTGATGACTAAATTTTAAGTATCTTGCTTAGGTATAAAGATAAGCAATGGTGGATTTAAACTTTAAATTATGTTAATTGGAACTGTTTATTTAATCGTAAGTGTTTCTCAAGACTCAATACTGAATAGCTTAGTGAATAACTGATAACTAAGTTTCAAGTATCCTGCTTAGGTAGAAGGTAAGCAATGGTGGATTTAAACTTTAAATTTTGCTAGCTGAGAAGATTGTTAAATTCTATATTTATAAACAGATTTAACTTTAAGATAAAAAATGACAGAATAGACAAGTTATATGTAAGTGTTAGAGAGTTTTTTGAGGAGAAACAGTATAATGAAAAATACATTTTTTTTTGAGTAAATTAAGTAGTTTTGCAAATTTTAAAGATATACTTTTTCTCCCTTCTCATCTGCTCCCTTGCTGCTCTGGTATCTACAAGGTTTTCAGAATTTTCTTATCAGGAATTAGGTTAAATGCTAGGCATTCATCAAACCTAAATGCTGAAAAGCTTACTAATAACTGATAACTGATAACTGATAACTGATAACTGATAACTGATAACTGATAATGCGTCTTCCTTTACCACAGTTTGCTAATACAAATCGCCAGAATAATTACATAGCTGAAGTTATAGAAACAGCAACTACAGAATTTTTAGCTCAATGTTTAGAACCAGAAGAGTTAGATTTTCCTATAATGCCTGCTTTTGGTACTTGGGTAAAGTCTCAAGATGAACAATCAGGAAATATGATTTATGGGGTGGTTTATTATGCTACTACTTTACCTATTGATTCAGTACATAGAGCTAGAGCTTTGGGAATGTCTTTGTCTGAATTACGGGAGCAACAACCACAAATTTTTGCTATGTTGAAAACAGAGTTTCGAGCAGCAATAGTGGGTTTTTCTTCTCCAGAAAATTTGAATGGTTCTAAAGGAGAAAACGGCATAATTTATCAATATATTCCACCTCGTCCACCTCAAATTCATCAGGCAGTTTATTTCTGTGAACCACAGGAAATAATTAGGTTTAGTGAAAAATTAGATTTCTTGCGGACATTATTACAGTTAGCTAATGCTCCTGTTGATGCTTTAGTTGCAGCTACTATTCGGGAAATTTATCAACTTAGAAAAGCGGATCGTAATTGGTTAGTTCAAGCAGGTAGAAATATGAGTGTTTTGTTGAGAGATGATTATGACCGCTTAAAAATAATATTAGGGCAAATACATCCTTAAGTAATGGATAATGGATAATTGATAATGGATAATTAAAACTATATAGCAATCCTATTTTATTCGTTTGAAACATACTGCCTTTTTTTTGGAACAGGTAAGAGTTTTGGAGTTGATTTCATAGTTTTTGAATTGTTACGACCAATTTAGAATTGGTATATCTCTATAGCAGTCCTATTTTATTTGTGTATAAAAACCTTACCGAAATAATTAATAATTAAGCAATTAAATAATTAAATAATTAGATAATTCACGCCTTGAAGCCTCCCCTTTAAAGGGAAAAAAAATAAATCTTTTCCTTATTGTTCAATCCTCTCCCTTTTAGGGCTATCCCTGATAAGGAACTCCTGAAACCCTTGTCGGAGGGTGGGGAGGATGGGGAGGAGGGGGAGGAGGGGGAGGAAGAATTCTGTCTACATTCATAAAAAAGTGTATTGAAAAATACTCTTTTCTCGTGAAAAAGCCGATTCAAGACTT
>JBCDJM010000279.1:0-10535 GCA_038747755.1 Cyanobacteria bacterium P01_H01_bin.35 | reverse complement strand
GTGCCTGAATCCTGGGACTATGGAGTTACGCGGTATCCGCGCGAGAAGGAATTTAACCTCCATGAATATCAGAGTTTCCCTTTACGGGCTGGCTGAACGCAAACTAGGGTTTACTTAGGCCAAACGAATCGCACACCGGACATGATATTATAACCTAATTTAGGATTGCTATAACTGAAATGACCTGCTAATGTTTTTATTTTTCTCCAAATTACTCCCTTTATTTATCTATCCATTAGGTCTATCTTGTCTCCTAATGTTGATAGCTTTTGTTTTATTATGGTGGTATCCCAAATGGTCAGCATTAGTAATTTTTTTTGCATTTACACTAACACTTACTTTTAGTAATTCTTGGGTTTCTCAAGGACTTATTAAATCTTTAGAATGGCAAAATTTACCACCAAAAGAGTTACCATCGGCAAAAGCAATAGTTGTTTTAGGAGGTGGTATTAAACCAGCTAATGCTCCCCGCCCCTGGGTAGATTTTAGTGAAGCAGGGGATAGGATTTTACATGGAGTGAGATTATATCAACAAGGTAAAGCGCCTTTTCTTATATTAAGTGGAGGCAGAGTTGATTGGAAAGATGGGGGAAATCCTGAGTCGGGAGATATGGCAGAAATTGCAGAGTCTATGGGAGTACCAAAAACAGCAATTTTACAGGATACTGACTCTCTAAATACTTATCAAAATGCTGTTAATGTTAAACAAATTTTAGAAACAAAAGAAATAAAAGGTTCTGTATTGTTAGTAACTTCAGCACTGCATACTCCACGTTCTATTTTGATATTCAAAAAGCAGAAAATACCAGTAATTCCAGCACCAACAGATTTTTTAGTTACTGAAAGAGATTTACAGGAAAAAACAGATAGTTGGCAAGGTATTCTATTAAATATTATTCCTGATGCTGCAAATTTACAACATTCTACTAAAGCCTTAAAGGAATATATAGGTATAATAGTTTATCGTCTACGCGGCTGGTTATAGAACCCCTGAAGGTATTTATTTTTTTATACATGATGCGGGTGGGGAGTGTGGGAAGTGTGGGGAGCGTGGGGAGATGGAGGCCGCTTATTCTACCTTTTTCCTCTATTTTATTTCTTAATCTCCTGACTTCTGTACGGGCGATTTCCGTTTGTCATGCTCTTAATTACGCGTTTAGGTTTGCAGAGCATTCCGAAGGAAAGTATTCCGGAATGGAAATCGCCCTTACGACTCCTGATACTTTGGATTGAATTTATCAACTTCTAGAGAGAAGATTGACTAGAAGTTGATGGTAGGTAGGTTGGAACAAAAAATTGATAATCAATCATCCAATTAATCTCTTTAATTTAAGATTAAAAACCAGGGATTTTAGCTTGATTTAATTAAACTTTTTAACTCTCTCCAAATAGAAGGTTGATTAGAAGTTGATGCAGGATGAGTCAAAATTCCCTGAGTCGGACTGAACAAAAAAGCTAATATAAATAACCCAAATGATACTAAAACAATGGCCGGACCAGATGGCAAATTACAGAAGTAGCTAATATACATCCCACTAATACTAGATAAAATTCCTATTCCTACTCCTAATATCATTACTTGATGGAGTCTTTTAACTAATAGATAAGCTGTAGATGCTGGTGTAATTAATAAAGATAAAACTAAGACTACTCCTACTGCTTTGAGACTCGCTACAATTGTCAAACCAATTAACATCATTAACCCCAAATTTAATAAATTTACAGGTAAACCTACTGCTTGAGCGCCGAGGGGGTCAAATGTGTAAAATAATAGTTCTTTATATAGTAGGATTACAACTAATAAAACAACTACAGCACTTATTAATGTATCTCGTACATCTCCAAAAGTTACGCCGAGAATATTACCGAATAAAAAATGATTTAGGTCGATTTTATTGTCTTTCTGAATAATTGTAATTAGTGTAATTCCTAAAGCAAAGAAGGCAGAAAAAACTATCCCCATTGCTGCATCTTCTTTGATTGGCGATCGCGTCCTAATTAAGTTAATTAAAATAGTGCTAATTATTCCGGCAATAAATGCTCCGACAAATATATTTGCTCCTATCCAAAAAGCAATAGCTAATCCTGGTAATACTGAGTGACTAATTGCATCTCCTAATAGAGCTAATCTTTGTACCATTAAATAACTGCCAACTACTGCACAGATGATTCCAACTATTACTGCGACTAGGAGCGATCGCTGCATAAAATTGTATTGTAGTGGTTCGAGTAATATTTCTAACATGAGTGTGTATTATGCCTATTTTGTCTTTTTGATTATTCTGATTTTATTATATTGGAAAAAAATGGATAAAGATTTTGAGCGTCTTTTTGGGATTTAAAATAATGATCAAAATTGAAATGTTTATTCATGAGGTTTCTTTAAAATGGCAATACTCTACCCAAAAAAATTTGAAGAGGCTTTGAAAATTATTAAAAGTATTTTTGAATTGATTAATTTATTAAAACAACAATATATAGACAAAAAAACTTACTATACTAAAGTGCTTGTAGATTATGAATCAATCCAAGGCAAGAATTTTCAATCTAGTTTAAATCAGATCAAAGACAAGAACTTAAAAAGATCGACTATCAATATTATCTTTAATAAAGTAAATCCCAAGGATTGGCAGGAAGAAAGAATTCATTATGGAAAATCTGACCATTTAGAAGTTTTTGATAAGACAGGGAAAAATTATATTGGAGAATCAGATTTAGAAGGAAATATTGATGGAGCAAAATCTGATAAAAAGAAAAGCGTCTAAATAGATTTTAATGTTGCTAATGTTGCTCAAGCACTCAAACTTTTCTTGTATACATCCTGCATCATTTCCCAGAACGAACGATACCGAAAGGCACCAGGATAATCATTACCAAAATCCCATGCTTCCCATTCATTTCTAGAATCTATAATTTGTGGGTTGAGAAGATAAATCATGCCATCCTCAGTAGAGCTAATCTGGAGAGCAGTTTTCATGTATCGTCCTCTTATCCAACAGCAGTCTTGATGTTCTCCATATTGGAAATACCTCTCATCTTCAACTTCATCGTCATCATCCCAATCTTCTGCCCAATCTCTATTATCTTCATCTTCAATAAACCATTTGATTTCGTTTGTACCATACAATTCGCAAGATTCATTCAAGATTGTAAAACCATTAGAAGCTAAGAGAAAGTTTCGATAGCTCAAGGGTAGTTTTGCTGCTAATCTTTTCTCTAATTCAGAAATTTCTTGCTCAGTTGCACTTGGCTCCAAACAAGATTTACGGTTCAAAATATTTGGATCTTCAAGTTGATAATTCTCTCTATCTTCTTCGTCTAAATTGTCAAATATCGCTTCATTCCATTTTTCTAAAAAATTTTTCCAATCATCTACTGTTGGGATAAAACCAATGTTTGTCGGCATATAATTTCTTCTATTTATTAAATCTAGAAATTCTTGAGCTTGTTGTTGAGAGATATTAATCTGATTTTGTAAAACACCTGTTGAAATCCTACCGATCAGATCGGGTACATAGGGAAGAAAATATAAACCATCCATTGCACTTCCTAAGCATTCCCACCATCTTTGGATAAATTTGTCAGTATTAGTTGTATCTTCAAGACCAGGGTAAAAAAGCGTATCACCTGAAGGCATTACTAAATGAAAGTCTGACACAGCTTCATATTCTCGAATCTTTCTATTGATATATTTTTCCAGCTCGCTAAACGACATTTCCGGCTCTGAAAAAATACTAGGGGATGGAATCTTCATTAGATAGCATAAAATAGGAATAATCTTTTTTATAGGATGAGCAAGCAAACTTGCTTCACTAACTTTTAGTTCTCCTTCTGTTAGTTTAAGAAATCCTTGATAGGCAATCTCAGGAAAACCTGCAAACAAAATAATTGTGCTAGCTTCCAACAATAGAGGTGATGCTTCGTCCGGTGGCAGTGTCTGTATCCTAGATGCTAGATTGGATAAATACTGGGAGTCTATTAATTTCATGTCTTTTACTGTTAAACTCAATAATTAGAACACTCTGTCGCGATCGCAGGCGACAGTTGTGCATCTATCCAAATTATCATACAACTAGCACGGGATGATTAAGTTTACGGGAGGCATATAAAAGGGCAGCTTGCAGATCGTTGGCCTCTAGATCGGGCATTTCTGCTAAGATTTGCTCGGCACTCAGTCCAGCCGCAAATAAATCCAGTACATCTGATACCCTAATTCTCATTCCTCGGATGCAAGGGCGATCGCCACATTGTTTGGGATTAATTGTAATTCTTTTCAGCAATTCTGACATTATAGTTTTACTCCAGAATGAATTTTAATCTTCCTTTCAACAGATGCTTTATTATTTTAATAGTAGCTACCTTCAATATCATGTTTTTTTGATTGGGAGTCACCAAGTTACTTGAATTCCTCGGCAATTTTTTCGTCTTAGGCTTTATTCTTACAGAACTAAAAAAGCGAAATAAACTAGACTAATCGGCTTTTTTATTCTCTAGCCTCATCAATATGTCTTCGCATTTACTTGCAACTTTATTATATAAACAAACGAAATTTATAATTTCATTTTCCACACCATATTTAGGAGACTTGACAAAAGTTATATTTTGGATAGCTTTAGGTTGATAATTCTGCATATAAAGGTCAACTAACGTGCCGTCAACGTTCATAATACTCCATATATCAAGATGACCGCTTTCTCTTGTCCAGGCATAAATATCCAATGAAAGTAGATACACAATTTGCTCTAAACAATGTCGTACCAATTTCAAAAAAAAGTGCAGATTAACTTTTCCCCAAAAATATTCTGGTTGAGTTACTGCATCTTTGTCTACATGAGAATCAATCTTGTCTCTCACAACACGTAAATCACTTTTTTTATCTGTTGGTACATCTAATAGAAATTGCTTTTTTCTACAAACAATTTCCTTATGTTGTTCTGAAGTTATAACTTTATAACTCTTCACATTGCTTTCTAGTTCATTAAACATATCTCGAACACCAGATGCCAGATTATATAGTGGTGATGCAAGCTGCTTTACCAAGCGTTTCTCATCGCTAGGCTTATCGAACTTAGATAAATTCTCCATAGTTAGTGTAAGATCCCGTAATGCTTCGAGACATATAAGTAACTTCACAGAAATTGTATTACCACCTCGCCAGTCATTACTATCATGTACGATACTAGGATTATTAATTCTTGGTTCTTTCCAGTCTCCGTATACTGGAATACCTTTATTTCCTTCTTCAGCACTTTCCTGATTCACTTCTTCTGACATTTTTAATTTTCCTCATACTTTCGTTCTCTATGCTTTTCTTTAGCTTTTTTTATTACCAGCTATAAGCTAAATCTTACTAAAAAATCAGAGAAAAATCAAGCAACTTGCCTTAAAGACTCCGAAAAGAAACCAACTTTACCCCCATAAGCACGATACAAATTTTCTTCTTGCAATACAACTTGCCGATCACCGACAGCTATTAACTCCTTATTTAACAGAATTAGATCGTCAAAATTAGTAATAGTTTCTCCTAAATCATGGTTAACAACAATCACAACTTTTCCAGTTTCAGCTAACTCGTGAAAAATCTCAAAAATAATATTTTCAGTCTTCTGATCGACTCCAACAAACGGTTCATCAAAACAGAAAATATCCGCTTCCTGAGCTAAAGATCGCGCCAAAAATACCCGCTGTTGCTGTCCCCCAGAAAGTTGCCCGATGGGGCGATCGCGATAACCATCCATCCCTACCTTTGTCAACGCCTCCAATGCTAACCTCCGACTCACATTAGAAAAACGACGAAACCAACCACTCTGACGCACCCGCCCCATCATTACCACATCCCAGACAGTAGCAGGATAAGTCCAATCAATTTGCGATCGCTGAGGCACATAAGCAATTCTGCCTAACTGTTCTTGAAGTGGTTTGTTATTGTAGATTACAGAACCCCCACTCAGAGGAATTAACCCTAACATTCCTTTTAATAAGGTACTTTTTCCCGCACCATTAGGGCCAATAATACCTGTTAATTTTCCTGCTTGTATCTGTAGGGTAATGTCTCGCAATGCCTCAACGCTACGATAATGGACTGCTAAATGACTAACTATAATTTTGGCCTGACTCATTAATTTTAACTCCTATTAATTATCAAACTTAATTCTCTGAAATCCTCTCAGTCATAGAGATGTGTATCAAAACTTGACCCTGGAATGTGAGAAATATGAAAGCAATATGATATACATTATGAAAGGAATATGAAAAATTGTCAATTAAATCAAAATTAAAAATGAAAATTAGTAAATATCTGTGCCAAATTAATTTAATTAATAGTCTAGGTAGAGAAGGCTTAACTCGGAACAAGGAACAGGAAACATATCTGAGTGGTAAATATACGCAACACTTAGACACCCAGACAAGAAACCGGGTTTATTGCTCTAATTCCCTTTCACAAAATTCTCTTGATAAACCGGGTTTCTACCTAAAATCCAAAATAAAATCAATTATTTCTTCCTATTCCCTATTCCCTATTCCCTGTTCCCTAATTTTATTAGCATTATGGATTAGTGGTTGTGCTGCTCCATCTTCAAATATTTCTGCTGAGGGTGAGGATAAACTTTTAGTAGTTTCTACCAGTACCATCATTGCTGATATGACAGAAAAAATAGGTGGGGATGAAATTGAGCATCAGGGAATTATGGAACCGGGAGCAGATCCTCATATTTATGAACCCGTGCCTGATGATAGTGTGGCTTTTGAGGAAGCAGATTTAATTATTTATAATGGCTATAATTTGGAACCTGCTTTAATTAAACTGATGAATGCTGCGGGTATAAGAGCGCAAAAGTTGGCAGTGGGGGAAAAGGTGACGGCTTTACAAAATCCGGAGGAGGGAGAGTTGGTGCCAGATCCCCACGTTTGGGGTGATGCGGAAAATGGAATTGTGATGGTAAATGCAATTCGGGATATTTTGATTGAGTTGTCGCCGGAAGACAAAGAGGTGTTTATGGAGAATGCTGCCAGATTAGTTGAACAGTTACAACAGCTTGATATTTGGATTAGTGAACAAATAGGGACTATTCCAGAAAGTCAGCGCCGACTGGTGACTACCCATGATGCTTTTGAATATTATGTGAAAGCTTATGGTTTAGAGGTGACAGGAACTTTGATTGGGATGACTACGGAGGAGCAACCTAGTGCCCAGACGGTGAAAAATTTGGCGGAGGAAATTAAGAAAACTGGAGTGCCTGCTATTTTTGCCGAGACTACTATTAATCCTCAGTTGATTACTACGGTTGCGGAAGAAGCAGGGGTAAAGTTAGCACCTAGGGAGTTATATTCTGATTCTATTGGCGCTCCAGGCAGTGAGGGAGATAGTTATGTGAAAATGTTGATCTCTAATACTCAAGCAATAGTGGAAGCTTTGGGTGGGGAATATACTGCTTTTGAGTTGCAAACAAAATCGACTGCTGAAGGAAGTTAAACAACAGTAGTGAATTATATCATTGGGAGCGGGTTCATCTGAATATGGTTTAACCTCATTAATTTAAGGCGGAACCCGCCCCTACGCTCTGCAACACTTTAGGGGTGTTACATCACTAGCTACAGTATGATCAAAACAATTAGGTCTAAAACCTAGCCTTTTAAGGTAAAATGTTTTTGAAAGGTTGCTCAAATCACTTACAAAAACAACTTATAACTTCTGTTGGCCATTAATCCGACGGTTACCCTATCTGACTTTTGAGTTAGTTAAAAATTTTTTCTGACAACTGATAACTGATAACTGAAATGGTTTTCCCATTCAGCTATTTTGACATCACACTCTAGACAACTAGGATTTTCTATTTTTAATTGTTTGATTGTGTCAAACAAACCTGCGTATAATCCCTGGTTAGTTGCCAAAAATAACGAGGTAGCTATTAAAATAATTTTACCTGTTTTCATCAGTCTTAATTTAATTATATAGCAGTCGCCATGTCTCATTTAGTCAGAGTAAGAATTTAACTTCTGACTTCTAACTTCTGATTTCTGACTTTACCTAAAACTCCTTATTTCTGTTATGGCCTTGTATATATAATTATTACTAATTTCTTTATAATTAATTCAATTTTTCTTAATTTTTTTTAATAAAAAAACGGACAATATAAAACTATCAAACTTAAATAGACATATCCAATAATAAAAAATAAACTTAATTATTTTTCCATACTCTCTACTCCCTATTCTCTACTCTCTCTTTTCTATAAATTTACTGCTCTACCTGATACAAAACGACTTGATTACGTCCTGCTTTTTTCGCCTGATACAAAGCTCGATCTGCCTTTTGAACAATCTCTTCTCCTGCGGTTCCATCTAAAGGAAAAGAAGCAACTCCCAGAGAAACAGTTACAGATGGCAGAACTTCACCTTGATTTTCTAGAGATAATTCTCTAACTCCTGAACAAATATTTTCTGCCCTTTGTTTAGCAATATCTAAAGGAGTATTTATTAAAATTAAAGTCATTTCTTCTCCACCGTAACGACAGACAATATCAGATTCTCTAACTTCTCCTTCTAAAAACTTTGCCACTTCTCGTAGTACAATATCCCCTACATCGTGACCATAAGTATCATTAAATTTTTTAAAGTGGTCAATATCTACCATAATGACACTTAAAGGTTGTTGATTACGTTTAGCTCTAATAATTTCTTGGTTAAGAGATTCATCTAAATAACGCCGATTAAATAAACCTGTTAAAGAGTCGCGAATACTATCATTTCTTAATTGTTCTTTCAGTTTCAGGTTGTAAAATGCTAAAGAAATTTGTTTAGCCACAGTATGAGCTAAATGTTGTTGATAGCAACTAATTTTTTCTGGAAATTCTGTTCGGAGGGAAAACAACCCCCAAACTTTACCTTGAGTTACAAGAGGAATACAAATAGTTTGAGTAGGTTGAGTTTCCAGATCGATATGATGACAAAATAATCCTGGTTGATCGTTGCCAGCAATATGAGTTTCTCCACGCAGTAGTGCCCAACATTCACTAAATGCCAATGAAGTTTTACGATCTGCTCTCTTACCAAAAAAAGTAACTCTTTCAAATTTGGTATTACACTTATCTGTTAAGAATACACTGCCAGAAAACCCTGTAAATAATGTTTGGAGAAATTCTGCTAGCAGTTTACTTGTGTCTTCAATTTTTTCGCATACTTGTAAAAATTCTATCATCTGGTAAATTGTTAGCATCTCCTGTTGCCGTTGCTCTAGTTGATTTACTGATTCTTGCAAACGTCGTACTTCTTGCTCTAGACGACTATTCTTATCATCTAATGGTTCTTCGTAATTTGTCATTTTAAATTTTCCTTAAATTCATCATATTATTACTATCTGTTATTATGAGGATAAATGTGGTGATGTTTATCTTCACAATATATGAATTTTATCTTGGAATTTGATGAACTATATCGCTATTAATGATGAGCCTAGTAATATGTTTAGGTAACTGGTTTGCAGCTTTTGTGTGACTAAAGTCACTGATTTAAAACATAAACTATGTTTTGCAGGACTTTTTTAAGATTATATTTTAAAAAGTTATATCTTGATAAACTATATTTTAACTTTAGTGTTAATTTGTAATACTTAAACACCGTAAAATTACGGTTATAAATAATTCGGTAGAGCATAGAAGTTAAAAATTAAAAATCAGCAGAAACAAGTATTTTTATTACTCATAAATAGGGCTTGCTGAATAAGTCTGATGGTGAAGGCAGGGAGTAGGGAGTAGGGACGTTGCATGCAACGTCCGTACAGAGTCAAGAAAAACAGGGAGTTATAGAGGAGGTAAAAAGAAAAATTATCTTTTGATGCAACGGGACCAACTCTTTCCTAAATACTCACTTGGTTAGCCGTACCTGCCCCAAATCTCGTACTTTTTCCGAATTTGAAAATCCTCAAACATTTATATGTCAATGCTTTGAGCTTTAATCAGCAAACCCTAAATAATAGAGAATAGGGATGCAAGAAGATACGACTATTTGCCACTATCACTGTAGGGGTTTTATCAGCAAAGCTCTACGGCGTTGCATAGAGTGCAGGATGATTTTAATAGTTCTGTGGAATAGGCATCTTGCCTGTTCCTTAATATTTTTGGACGGGCAGGATGCCCATCCCACCAAATGAATATATCAATCTTATAAAAAAACCCGGTTTCTCTTCTTCGGGAACATACTAATTAGGGTTTGCTGAAAAAGTCTTATAAGTGAGGGGAGGAGACAGGAGACAGGAGACAGGAGACAGGAGAAATGGGGAATGAGTGAGGAGTTAGTCAAATATTTTATCCCTCAATTTTTCTGCAATTATTCTCCTCAAAACCCTAACTTTCTGGTGGCTCAAGCTGAAAAAGCCCGACTTTTTTGAGCGAAAAAAAGCCTAAAACCTTTATCTGTCAATGCTTTTATATTTAATCAGCAAGCCCTAATTAAAGCTCGTAGAATTGCTCTAGCCCAAACTGTAGATAAGGCTAGAGCAATTCTACAAACAAAAACCTAATTTAATTTAATTTAAT
>JBCDJM010000278.1:0-10552 GCA_038747755.1 Cyanobacteria bacterium P01_H01_bin.35 | reverse complement strand
GTTGATTATTGGCTGAAAAATCAAGGGATAATTCTGACTCCTACCTCCTCGCTCCCATACCCATTCCTCCTGTCTCCTGTCTCCTGTCTCCTGTCTCCTGTCTCCTACCCTTACTCATAAGACTTTTTCAGCAAGCCCTAATTAAATTAGGAGGTATTTGTAGTGTAGTGGCTTAACACATCTAAAATTTCGCTAGGAGCAAGTTTAGCCTTCAATTAATGAGACTCAAGATTCAACCAGATAAATTTGCCCCTCAATAATATAATTAGGAAAATTAGCTGTGTCAGTTCAGAAGTAGCTTGACACGCCTAAAAATTTAGTCCTTTCTAACACGAAGTGTTCGTGTAACAGAACTTACGGATGAGATACGAAAAACTAGGGCTTGAGATTGCTTTCCTGAGGTCATGCTCCGCAAACGCTGTCGCTCGCAATGAGGAAATTGCCTTGCTTTGCGTAAGTCCTGTGTAACTTATCTTTAGGATAACCCTAACATACATACGCCTTAATTTATGTTGGGTTTCCTACGTCAACCAAACCTACGCTTATTGAACCATTTTATATCAAATCTGGTCGGGTTCAGTATAAAAAAATGTTCCATCTTCAGTTATTGCCAAATCTTTACTATATCTTCCCACACTTCCCACACTCCCTATACCATTACTATCCAGCAACATCAAGTTTTAACTTATTCCTCTGGTTGAGATATTTCCTCTTCATAAGACTCAGCCTCTTGAATAATATTCATTAATAGCATTCCTAGTTCCCAGTCTGACATTCCGTCAGCCTGATATTGGATGACAATAGAAGTTGCTGCCTTGTTGATCCGGACTTTTAATACATGGGAGTCTGCACTTAACAGTTGTTCTAAACGTTTGGCATAGTCTGGTTCCAACGCTACCCTTGGTATTCGTAACCGGATGCGACCTGGAATAGAATGTACTATGGTGTATGCTGGGGAGTCTTCACTACTAACTGGAGTTACTGCTTGAGAAATAGTTGTTGCCTCAGTCTCAACTACAGGTTTAGTTATATTTATTTTTGGCTCTTTGAGTTGTTCAATAATTTCTCGCACAAAACCAGCAACTGTCAGGTTAACTAGCAGTGCAGTAGCACCCCGTAATTGAAATCTATTGGTAATCATCATTCCCACTAGAGGTGGTAGGATAAATTCGATTTCATTATGAGCTTGTAAAAATGCACCTAACTGGGGAACACTTGTTTCCATTGGGTTTGTGTTGTTTGTATAGTCAGAGGTTGTGGTCATTTCAGTTATCAGTTATCAGTACCTCTAGCTAAACCCAGAGGCTTGAAATTCAGTTATCAGTTATCAGTTATCAGTATTAATTTTATCGGTATGAAAAATAGGCGTTGCTGATTTTAGGTATATAGTTCATAACTCAACTCAGGAAAATGAAGAGTAATTAATAAGGTGAAACCACATTTTCTCCACACTCAGATTTGGAAAAACTCCTTTTTCTTCTGAGGTATCATACCTACATTCAGCAACGCCTCAAAACTAACCCGAAGTTTCCGGTACTTCTTCTGCTTCTGCTTCTCCAAACACTACTCGCAGCAGAGGAGGCGCTAAGAATGTTGTAATAATCACCATAAGAATAATTGCCACATTCAAAGAAGGAGATAAAGCACCACTAGCAGCACCAACAGAGGCAAAAACTAAACCAACTTCACCCCGTGGCACCATACCAACACCAATAGCTAAACGGTTAACTTTACCCAAACCAAACACACTAAAACCGCAGGCAACTTTACCGACAATAGCAACTACTATCAAGAATATCGCAATTACTAAACCTTCCCGGTTAGTAGGAATAGCTGGATTAAGTACCCCTAGATTAGTTTTTGTCCCCACAGTGACAAAGAAAATAGGAACGATAACATCAGAAATAGGACGAATTAATTCTTCCAATTCTTTTCCAACCTCTGTTTTATCTAAGTTATCTAAAACTAATCCAGCAGCAAAAGCTCCCAATATTGCCTCCAAATGGATAGCAGCACCAACGTAAGACATAAACAATGCAATTGTCAAAGCTGGAATAACCGCTCTTCCTCTGGTTTTAAATTTTTCAGCAAAGAAAACAAAAGTGTCATTGAAGAAACGACCTAGCAATATTGCGCCCACCAAAAATACACTAGCACTAACAATTAGATAGACAACGTTGATGACATCTACTTCGCCAGTTTTCGCTAAACTTGCTACCACTGCCAAGATAATAATACCCATGACATCATCTATAACTGCAGCACCAAGAATAATTTGACCTTCTTGTGTGTTGAGACGATTAATTTCTGCTAGTACCCTGGAAGTTATACCGATACTCGTGGCTGTCAAGGCAGCCCCGGCAAAAACTGCTGGTACTGCTGAGACATGGAATATTAGCATCATTCCTGCTGTACCTGCAACAAATGGCAATGTAACTCCAACAGTTGCAACAATGAGAGACTGAATACCAACTTGCATTAAGTCTCTAATGTTGGATTCTAGACCAATTTCAAACAACAAAATTATGACACCTAGTTCTGCTAGAACCTCTAGTACCTCACTTTGGACTTGAAATGTAGCCTCAGCAGCGTCAGGAGTTAAACCTGCTGTTGATTCTAAGAGGCTAATAATTACTGAGGAAGAACTATCAGCTCCACTTTCTGGAAAAATTACTAAGTTGAGGGCGGAAATACCGATAACTACACCTCCAACCAGTTCTCCTAATACTGGAGGAAAACCTAGCCAGTTAAAAAATTCGCCCCCTGCTTTACTAGCTATATAAATGGCCACTAAACTCAGAAGCACTCCTGCTACTACCATTGCTGGTTCGGCTTCTGTTTCTTTTGCTGTAGCTAATATTGGTTGAATATTGCTCGATAAAGGAAATAAGAAAATTTCACTAAACAAATTGGACCCTGCTATTGAAGTAAACATTAAATCTTTCTAAATCAATCTGATTTATTTAATTTAGCAGGACTTTGGGTACAGAGGGTTAGTATTTGGGGTATAAAAATATTTTGTAGTGGTTATAAAAGATACTAGAGTTAGACTTTTTATAGTTAGAGATATCTATAATATAGAAGTTACTGAATAAATCTGAAGTGCAAGAAGATGAGATTTTAGCCTCAAAAATCTTGCATTTTTACGAAAATTATCCAAAAAATAGCAGCATCGTTAGAGATTAAAACTATTTTTTTCAGCCAACCCTAATATAGAAATTTATTTTTACAACTAAAAGACTCTATGCTGGAGAGATGGCATTTGTCTACGAACTTGTTCTAGGTGAGTAGGGTCAATTTCTGCGATCGCTACTCCTGGTTTGTCCCCGGTATCTGCCAAAATCATACCCCAAGGGTCAACTATCATTGCATGGCCATGAGTTTGTCTTCTGCCGTAGTGATTACCTATTTGAGCTGGGGCGATAATATAACAGGTATTTTCAATGGCCCTTGCTTGGAGTAATACTTGCCAGTGGTCTTTTCCTGTGTATGCGGTGAAAGCTGCTGGTATAAATAGAACTTCAGCTCCTGCATTTGAGAGATGTCGATAGAGTTCTGGAAATCTTATATCGTAGCATACTGATATACCTAAATTCCCATAATCTTTGGATGGATAAACTGATGGTAGCTGAGTACCTGCTTTGACTGTCTTTGATTCTCGATAAGTATTACCGTCGGGTAAGTTAACGTCAAATAAATGTGCTTTTTCGTACCTTGCTACCTCTAACCCATTAGGTTCTATTAAAGATGCAACATTGTAGACTTTGCCATCTGTTGTCGGTACTGGATACCCACCTCCTAAAATAGTGATTTGGTATTTTTGAGCAATTGTTTTGAGAAATTTTTCACTTGCTGTGGCGATCGCTTCTGCTTGAGATATTTTTTCTTCCTCTTCACCCAAGAAGGGAAAATTTTCGGGCAAGGTAACTAATTCTGCGCCTTGACGGATAGCTAAGTCTATTAATTCTTCTGCTTGTACTAAATTTTTTGACAAGTCAGGCACGCTTGTCATTGATATTGCAGCAGCGAGATAAGATTTCATTAAGTCAGTTTTTCTAGATCTTAAAGTTTTAGATTTTACGTTTCTTGTATAGGGTTTCTCACCAAGATTGAGATATACAAGTTTTGGATTTTAGGATATTAAAGAATAAGCAATAGGAAATATATATAAATACTAAACCTTATTAAAATTGCAACTGCTATGTATAGAATGGTGTCAGAAATCAAATTTTCAACTTTATTTAGTTGAGAATATTGATTTCTGTATTCACCACCATTTTTAACTTGGCAATTGAAGTTAAATTCGAGCTAAATCTTTTGTCAGAGTATTACACTCAATCTGAATATTTTGATAGTTCAGATAATTTAGATAAATTTTGACTTAACTCAAAATCTTAACTTTTTTGCTTCTACATAGGATGGAAAAGCAGGTCTGGGAAAAAGCGATTAAATTCGATTAAAACTCCTGCTGTTACAGTCATCCAAATTGCAGCCAAAACTGGGGCTGTGGACAGATACTTAAGAAAGTCTTGCATAAATATTTCTCCTGAAACTGATTTTTAAACCAGGTATTGTTCAGCCAATGTTAATTAGCTATCAGCTTTTTAGCATTTCCTGACGGAATGCTCCGCAAACAGCTATCAGCTTTTATTAGGTAAAATTCCCAAAAAATATTGTTTATGAGAGTTTTAAATACCCTTTTTGCACATTATGCTGATTACTGATTGCTGACTGCTTCTATTAAACATTGTTTTAGATAAGGTTGGTAATTATTAATTAGTATTTTTATACTGACTAAAATTACCTAATTTTAACTGCTCTGTTGGTCACTTTAATTTAGCGAGGGGAAACAGTAATTTCATTGTCTTTAGCAAACATTTTACCAGAGGTATATTCAGTGAATGCCAACACAGGCCACAAAAATCCACCAATCATTTTTCGGATTGCTAAAGGTACGTCAATAACAATCTCTTTTTCTTCTGGATTTTTCTCAGATTTAATTGCTTGGAGATAGGAGCGACCTACCCAACCAATCCAACCTGCAATATATAAAAATAAAAGCCCAGGAATCGTGAAGTCGCCAGCGTGATTCCAACTTCCGTCTACTATTAAATGAGGTAAACCGTCTTCTCCACAAAGTTGTTGGGAATAACGTTCAAATCGTTTTGTACCAGATTCGGGATCTGCTGTAGTAGGACGAGCATATTCAGCTAATGCTTGAAAAGCAGGTGATTCTGAACAGGGTACTAAATTATATGCTGATGCTGTAGGTACACAAGTTACCCAAAGACTAATGGCTAAAACTAAAGCCAACAATCGTCTCATGGAATTGTTTCCTTTTATTACAAAGTGTTGACAATTATCCATACTTTTGTTACCAAATTAAGCGAAAAGTAGGGATTTTTTAATTAAGATTTTTCCATCTCCAAAAGGGATTGTTTTGAAGTGGTATTTTTGACTGCACAATCAAGATTTTCTGTTTCCATAAATGCTAGTTAGGCCAATATTTCTATAATGCCTTTTGCATCTTCTCCACAGATCCTTTTACCACGATGTGCACCACCGCAGGTATTTCTTGTTTGTTTGATTTTACAATAATTTAATCATCTCAACACTAAATTTATTTAATGCTAGTATTTTGACAAAATTAATATCAATTTATCTAGCAATGACAAGGCTTTTAGCTATAGAAACAAGTTGTGATGAAACATCTGTGGCAATTGTTAAGAATAATCAAGTTTTAAGTAATATTGTAAAGTCACAAATTAATATTCATAGCTTTTATGGAGGTGTAGTTCCAGAAGTAGCCTCACGGCAACATTTAGAAATAATTAATCAGGCGATCGCTCAGGCTTTGATAGAGGCGGATTTAGATTGGCCAGATATTGATGGTATTGGAGCTACTTGTGCCCCTGGTTTAGTTGGCGCTTTGTTAGTGGGCCTGACAGCAGCAAAAACTCTGGCTATTGTCCATCACAAGCCATTTGTGGGAGTCCATCATTTAGAAGGTCATATTTATGCAACGTATTTGAGTCAACCAGAGTTAAAACCACCTTTTCTGTGTTTGTTAGTTTCTGGAGGTCATACCAGTTTGATTTATGTCAAAGACTGCGGGGAATATGAAACTTTAGGGCAAACAAGAGATGATGCAGCAGGAGAAGCTTTTGACAAAGTAGCTAGATTATTAAAGCTTGGCTATCCGGGTGGTCCAATAATTGATAAATTAGCAGCAGAGGGCAATAAATTAGCCTTTACTCTTCCTGAAGGAAAAATTTCTTTGCCTGGAGGAGGTTATCATCCTTATGACTTTAGTTTCAGTGGACTAAAAACTGCAGTATTGCGATTAGTCCAGAAATTAGAAAAAGAGGGTAGTAAGTTATTATCTGATTCTTCAATAACTAGGGACATTGCAGCCAGTTTTCAGGAAACTGTAGCGAAAGGGTTAACAAAAAGAGCGATCGCCTGTGCGTTAGACTATGGCTTAAATACAATTGCTATTGGTGGTGGTGTAGCAGCTAATAGTGGTTTGCGATGGCACTTAAGTAGAGCAGCAGCTAGTCATAATTTGCAGGTATTATTTCCGCCACTAAAATTCTGTACGGATAATGCTGCCATGATTGGTTGTGCTGCGGCTGACCACCTCAGTCGAGGCCATATTTCATCTATGAACTTAGGAGCCAATTCTCGAATGGCTATTAAAAATGTGATGGAATTATATAAATAGGACTTACGCACTATACGATACATATAGCGTTCAAAACTATAACGTTATAGTTTCTGAACTCTATATATAGCACCTTTGCATAAGTCCTGATAAATTTAATTGAGTTTAGCTTCAACCGGGAGAAGCCCCATGCCGTTTGCGTTTGCGTAGCATCCCGTAGGGAAGCATGACCTAGGAAAAGGTGACGTCGGCGTGGGATGAATCCCGGCCAATTATTTATGCTATAACCAGCTTATATTAAAATTGTATTGTCTATGAAGTATACTTACCAATCCCGTATATATCCAGAGACTAGCCACAAGTTAAAACTCAACAACTGGCTCAGAATTTGTCGGTATTGGTACAACAGAATGCTAGGAGAACGTTTTAACTGGTGGAACCAAAACAGATGTCCTATAAATTCTTGTCCTCTAATTTCTCATTTACCTGAATTAAAAGACAAACCAAATTACTATAACCAGAAAAAGCAATTACCAGAACTGAAAAAGGCTCTTGTAGAAGTCAAACACTCAGGGGAGCATCTGGATTTTTCCCAAGTTTATTCAACAGTTTTGCAAGATGTCTGTAAAAAAGTAGAAGCAACATTTTCTAGATTTGTAGCAGGTGATAGTAAAGGTAATCGTAGCGGTCAACCGAGATTTAAGAGTCAATCTAGATATCGTTCATTGAATTTTCCTAATGGGGATGATTCCTGGTTAAAATTTTCATCAATTAATGGTAAATGGTTGTATATTTCAATTCCTAAAATAGGTTTGATTAGAGTGAGAACCCACAGACCAATACCTGATGGAAGTAAAATCAAACAAGTTTCACTCATCAAAAAAGCTGATGGTTGGTGGATAAATTTCAGCTTAGAAGATAAGTCAATCCCTGAGTTAAAAACTGATAATATTCAGCCTACTTGGGAAAACTCAATAGGTCTAGATGCTGTACTAGACAAAGATATTTATCTAGCTACTTCAGTTGGAAGTAAATTATCTTCTCTGAAACCTTTAAGAAGCAATCAAGAGAAATTAACAAAAGTTTCTCAACGGAGGAACAAACGTAAGTATGGTAGTAAACCCAGACGAAAACTAGCAAAACGAGAAGGTAAAATTCATCAAAAAATAGCTAGAAGCCGTAAAGATTTTCATTATAAAACAGCTTACAAATTAATTCAAACAGGTAAAAAAGTATTTTTCCATGAGAAATTAAATCTTACAGGTTTAACTCGTAAAAATCAAACCAAACAAGATCAAGATGGGAAATATTTGCCTAATGGCCAATCCTCTAAGTCTGGATTAAACAAATCCTGGCTAGATGCTGCATTTGGTAAATTCTTTGAAGTGTTGGGTCAGGTAGCCGCAAAAGCAAACGCCAATGTTGTTGAAGTTAAACCAAATTATACATCTCAGTTACTTTCCTATAGAGATGAAATTGTGTTTACAAATTGCAGTATCAGAGAATATTTTGATGAGGAATTACAATTAAAAATTGATAGAGATATTAACGCTGCTATCAATGTGAAACGAGTCGGGCTGGACTTGTTCCCGACTATAAACCGCCGTAAAAACAAAGTGGTTATAGCTAAATCTAAAACCGATCCGCGTTTCTAAGGAAGTTCTGAGAGTCTTTAAAAGGCATCAGAAGCCTACACAGAAAGCGAATGCGTCTGTGTAGGTAAGTCACCTATCAATCTAGCAATCCTATTTGAGTTGTAATATCTGATTGTAGGGGTTTGGTCTCCAAACCGAGCGTGAAAATGGGATTGGGAAACGAAACCCCTACAACTTTAAGAGATGACCGCAACATCAGTAATGAAAATTAGAAATGCCGAAGCAAAAGACCTAGCTGTAATTGTAGAAATTTATAATGCTTCAATTCCTAGTCGTATTGCTACTGCAGATTTGGAAATTATATCTGTTGAAAGTCGTATTTCCTGGTATCAAGAACACTCACCAGATAGTCGTCCTATTTTAGTTCTAGAACTAGATGATCAAGTTATTGGATGGCTAAGTTTTCAGTCTTTTTATGGTAGACCAGCTTACAAAGCCACAGCCGAAGTAAGTATATATGTTGCTCCTAAATATAAAGGTCAAGGCATAGGAAAAAAATTACTTTCAGAAGCAATTTATCGTAGCCCTAAGTTAGGAATTAAGACTTTGCTTGGCTTGATTTTTGCTCATAATATTCCTAGTTTAAGTTTATTTAATAAATTTGGTTTTAAACGTTGGGGTTATTTGCCAAAAGTAGCTGATTTAGATGGTATCAGGCGAGATTTAGTAATTGTAGGGCTTCATATTGAGCAAGGAAAAAATAAGGATAAGATTTAATAATTAATAATTACCTCTTCTGATAAAGAAGAGGATTGGATAAAAGGAATTTTTTTTCTTTTTTCTCGTCAACTCCTCAACTCCTTTTTTTACTGTAACTATCTATAGTCTGAATATTAGAGGCTATTCCTCCCGATCACTATTAATTTGCAGCAACCTTTTTTGCCAATTTTTACCCTAATTTAGGAAAAATTTATTGCAAAATACTTTTAATATGGCTAGCCAGAATATCAGGTTTTTCTAACATTGATAGATGACCACATTCAGGAATTTCTAGGACATTTGCACCGCAACCTTGAAACATCCAGTGAAAACTAGCTAAATGTTGTACATATTTAGGCTCCATAATTGTATCTTTAGCTCCCACAATAAAGTACACTGGTTGTTTTAATTCTGATACTATTTGTGGCAATTGATGAACCTCTGATTCTGTAGTGGATTCTAATAAACTTCCCAGGGAAGCTTCATAAGATGCAGCAACGAAATCGAATAATAGTTGTTTTCCCCATTTACTAGATAGGGGAGTAACAACTTGAGTCCTAGTATATATCAGGTCAATCAAAGGTAGATAAGGTAGCCAACTAGGACGAAATTTGATTATTTGTGCCCCTGCAAATCTAAATCTTTCAAATTCTTCTTTAAGATAAATTCCACCACCAGAGTTAATACAGACTACTGCTTTGATAATGTCAGAGATTTTATATGCTCCGTGTAAAGCAATAGTGCCTCCCAAAGAATGTCCTATTAAGCAGGCACTAGAGATGTTAAGTTTTTCTAGTAGTATTGCCAAGTCTTCAATATAAGAGGTAGGACTGTAGGTAGAAACTATTTTTTTTGGGGTTGAGTGGATTTGAGAATCACCGAATCCGCGCAAGTCGTAGGATAAGCACTGGTAATCTCCTGATAGTCTTTGGATCAAAGGTTGCCAGTAGTGACGGCTTAAAAGCCAGCCATGCATAAATACAAGTACATGGGGGGATGAAGTAGGGGTAGTTAATTCATAGGTGTGTGGAACCCCTCTAATATCTATAGTTGTCATATTTTTATTTTAAGTAGGACTTGCTGAAAAAGTCTTATGAGTGAGGGTGGGAGTCAGGAGTCAGGAGTCAGGAGTCAGGAGTCAGAATAAATGGGAATTATAGAGGAGGTAGGATTCATTAATTGATAATAGATAATTACCTCTGTTAAAAACCAAGAAGATTAATTAGGGTTTGCGCTCAAAAGTATTATGGGTAAGGGTAGGAGTCAGGAGTCAGGAGTAGTAGGGGCGATTTCCGTTTGTCATGCTCCTAATTACGCGGAAAGCGACAGCATTCGGTTTGCTCCGCATTCCCCAGGAAACGAAATCGCCCGTACAGGATAAGTGGGAATTATAGATGAGGCAGGAGCAAGAATAGTAAGAGTGATTTTTTTGCCATAATCTACTCAAAATGCTCACTTGTTCGACTTTATCAACCAAAAAGCTGGTAGTTTTTCAATACCTAAAATTCCTCAAATATTTATCCGTCAATGCTTT
>JBCDJM010000277.1:0-10564 GCA_038747755.1 Cyanobacteria bacterium P01_H01_bin.35 | reverse complement strand
TTAGTATAAATTTTTCGTACGGACGTTGCATGCAACGTCCCTACTTCTCCCCACACCTCCCACACTTCCCACACTTCCCCACCCAATCAGATATAGCATTCTTTTTGAGAAATGGTATAATACTAATTCTGCTTCTACTGCGTATAGGGAAATAGTTAATTCATTTTATGAAGCACCCAGGAGATGAAGGTGAATAGTAAAATTTTCCGACTATTGTGTATAGGGAAATAGTTAATTCATTTTATGAAGCACCAAAAATATAATATTTTAAGGTGAATAGCTAGCGAAGGGTAACGCACCAACCAAAATATTTGGGATAGAAATATTTGGCACAGGTGGTGCGTTACATTTCATTAACGCACCCTACAAGATGGCTTAAATTAATTATTTAAACATTCAAAAAAATCTCAGACAACTCTAAATTAAAGCAGCCATCTTCACATCATTAGTTGCCAACAAATCCTGTAACTCATCAGAATCAACAGTCTCCTTATCAACCAACATTTCCGCCAACTTATCCAAAACATGACGGTTGCCTACTAAAACTTCCTTTGCACGACGATAAGCTTGGTCTACCAAATTACGAACCTCATCATCAATAGCAGCAGCAGTTTCCTCAGAAAAATCTCGTTCAGACATAATATCTCTACCTAAGAACATATTACCATTCTGACGACCAAGAGCCACAGGACCGAGGCGATCGCTCATTCCAAACCGAGTCACCATCTGTCGGGCCACACGAGCAACTTGCTGTAAGTCATTAGAAGCTCCAGTTGTCACCTCTTCATCGCCAAAAATAATCTCCTCAGCAATACGACCACCCAAAGCTACAGCCATCTGATTTTGTAGATAAACACGAGAATACAAACCAGAATCCATCCGGTCTTCACTAGGAGTAAACCAAGTTAAACCACCAGCTCCACCACGAGGAATAATACTAATTTTCTGTACTGGGTCATAATCAGGCATTAACGCTCCAACTAAAGCATGACCAGCTTCGTGATATGCCACTAATTCCTTACGCTTCTCACTCATTACTCGGTCTTTCTTTTCTGGCCCAGCTAATACCCGGTCAATAGCATCATTAACTTCATCCATAGAGATTTCAGTTAAGTTGCGACGAGCTGCTAAGATAGCACCTTCATTTAATAGATTAGATAAATCTGCTCCAGTAAATCCTGGTGTGCGACGGGCAATTTTTTCTAAGTCTACATCTTTGGAAAGACTCTTACCACGGGCATGAACATTGAGAATTTCTAGACGACCTGCATAGTCGGGGCGGTCTACTACTACTTGACGGTCAAAACGGCCAGGACGAAGTAGGGCAGCGTCTAAAACGTCTGGGCGGTTAGTAGCAGCAATAATAATGATACCTGTGTTACCTTCAAAACCATCCATTTCGGTGAGTAGTTGGTTGAGGGTTTGTTCTCTTTCATCATTACCACCACCTAAACCAGCTCCTCTTTGACGACCTACCGCATCAATTTCATCTATAAATACGATACAGGGAGCGTTGGACTTGGCTTGTTCAAATAGGTCTCTAACGCGGGAAGCACCTACACCCACAAACATTTCTACAAATTCTGAACCGGAGATGGAGAAGAATGGTACTCCTGCTTCTCCAGCAACTGCTTTGGCTAATAAAGTTTTACCTGTTCCGGGAGGACCTACTAATAGTACGCCTTTAGGAATTTTGGCTCCTATTGCTGTGAAGCGATCGGCATTTTTGAGGAAGTCTACTACTTCGGTTAGTTCTAGTTTTGCTTGTTCGATACCTGCTACATCACCAAATGTTACTTGGGTTTGAGGTTCCATTTGAACTCTAGCTTTAGATTTACCAAAGTTCATTGCTTGGCTACCTGGTCCACTTTGAGCGCGACGTAGTAGGAAGAACAATCCTACTAATAATAGGATAGGGAAGAATAAACTGCTTAATGCTCTGACCCAGAAACCTTCTTCATTCTGAGGGAGTACGGAAATATCGACCTTGTTTTGGGTAAGAATGTTAATTAGGTCAGGGTCATTGGGTAGGTTAACTAGGTATATAGTGCCGTCTGCAGCTTTGACTCTAGCTATTGTACGGTCAGCACTTATACTAACTTTATCTACATTATTGGTTTCTACCTGCTGAATGAATTTACTGTATTTCCAGCTTTCGCGAGTTTGGGGTTGTTGATCGAAGAATGCTGTTGCTAGGGCGATGACTACTATTGCTAGTAGGGCATACAGACCGGCATTTCTCCACTTTTTATTATTCACTAGGTTTGCTCCTCCTAATTTTTTATGGTGTGAGGACTTTCTTATTTAATCCTTATATATTAACTTATGTTAATTTATTTCTCATATAATATCACATTGTTGACTATGGTGCTAGGAAGTAAGAAGTCAGCACACGGGGATTAGGCCACGGATATACGGATATACGGATAGATGGATAGATGGAGAGGGTGTGGGAGGTGTGGGAGGTGTGGGAAGTGTGGGAAGTGTGGGAAGAAATTACAAAACATATATATATTTAGTCTTCGCCATTACTATACAGGATTACCCTTTTTTCAAGTAATAGATATAAATTTCCTAATTTTTACTTCATGGGAAACCAAACTTCTACAGTTTTTTTAGCAAATACTTTCTGATGGCTATTGTTATAGATATAAGTTTCCTAATTTTTACTTCAACTGTCATAACTAATAACTGAAATGATTAATTTCAACTATCTAGAAACTTCAGGATGGCTGAAGTCATTAACAGAGGGAGAGTCAATAGATTACAATTATAATCCTCTGCCTTGGTATTCTTATCCTGCTATTGAATTTATTGAGGATAAATTAAAGAGTGATTTTCGAGTATTTGAATATGGGAGCGGACAATCAACTTTGTGGTATGCTCAAAGAGTTAAAGAAGTAATTTCTGTAGAACATAATCCTGATTATTTTCTCAAAATTAAAAGTTATACGCCAGAAAATGTCATACTTTCTTTATTGGAGAATCAAGAAAAATATGCTGCTGAAATTAACAAATATAATGATGGTTATTTTGATCTAATTGCAATTGATGGAATTAATAGGGTGGGTTGTGCTGAGGTCTGTTATCGGAAATTAACAGCAAATGGCTTGATAATTTTTGATAATTCGGATCGAGAAGAAAATGATGTAGCTTTAGAGTTTCTCCAAGCAAAAAAATTTAAACGGTTAGATTTTTACGGATTACTTCCTACTCAAAAATATAAGATTTGTACTTCGATTTTTTGGCAGAATGAGGAAGTATTTAATCGGGGTAGTTTACCTAGTAAAAAAAAATCTTGTTTGGGAATTTCTCTGGGGCAAGGTGAAGCAATAACTAAAAGAAAAAATCAAAATCAAGGCAGTCAAGATAATCAGATTTTTGCTTGTTACGAAGCTATTAAAAATCAACCTTATTCTGCTGAAGTTTACCAGAGATTAGGGGATGTCTATTATTCCCAAGGTCAAATTGAAAAGTCTATTCGTTCTTACCAGAAAGCTGTACAATTACAACCAAATTTCGCAATAGTTTATGCAAAGCTAGGCAAAATTTATTTCCAAAAAGGTCAATTACAACAGGCGATCGCTTACTATCAAAATGTTCTTAAATTTGAACCAAGTTCGGCAGCTACATATTGGAGTATTAGTCATATTTTACAGCAAGAAGGTAAATTATTTGAGGCTAATATTTATCAGCAAAAAGCATTAGAAATTAAACCTGATTTAATGAGAAAATCTTATGCTTTGAATCAGCTTGATATGAAACTTACTTCTTATTTAACTTGGGAAAATGGATTTTTTATTGAAGCTGGAGCGAATGATGGAATAAGTCAAAGTAATACTTTATATTTTGAGAAGTACAAAAACTGGCAAGGTATTTTGATAGAAGCAATACCAGAGTTAGCAGAAAAATGTAGAATTAATCGGTCTAAGTCAGTGGTAGAAAATTATGCTTTAGTTCCTTTTGATTATGGTCAGGATTATATACAAATGTATTATTGTAATCTCATGTCTTTTGTTGATGGAGCTATGAAGTCAGAGGAGGAAAAAAAAGTTCACTTAGAAAAGGGTTGCCAAGTTCAAAATATTAATCATAGTTATGAAATAAATGTACCAGCAAGAACATTAACTGCAATTCTTGATAAGCATCAAGTTAAAAATATAGATTTATTTTCGTTGGATGTTGAAGGTTTTGAATTAGATGTTTTGCAGGGTATTGATTTTGATAAGTACCAACCAAAATTTATGTTGATAGAAGTACGTTATGGAGATAGAAAAGCAATTGATTCTTTTTTAAAGCCTTTATATGAACCTATTGCAGCACTATCTAATTCTATAAATGAGACTTTACCGGAACGGTCTTATCAGGATATTTTATATAAAAAAGTGAGGTAAGTATTTAGCTATTAGTTGTCAGTTCTCAGGAGCAAAATTATTCTTTTTCTCAAGTAAATTTCTGAGTATTGTGGATGGGGAAATAGTAGTGTCATTTTATCAAGCGCCGGCGAGTCGGAGTGCTGTTTTAATTTCTAAGTATTGCTCCTACAGAAACAGTCGTTTCATTTTCGGAAGCACCTCTGATTATTGCTCCTACAGAAACAGTCGTTTCATTTTCTTAAGCACCTCTGATTATTGCTCCTAGAGAAATCGTCGTTTCATTTTCTTAAGCACCGGTAAGTCGGAGTGTGGTTGGAATTTCTGATTATTGCTCCTGGGGAAACAGTCGTTTCATTTTCTTAAGCACCTCTGATTATTGCTCTTAGAGAAACAGTCGTTTCATTTTCTTAAGCGCCGGCAAGTGGGAGTGCGGTTGGAATTTCTGATTATTGCTCCTAGAGAAATAGTCGTGTCATTTTGGGAAGTACCTCTGATTATTGCTCCTAGAGAAATCGTCGTTTCATTTTCTTAAGCACCGGCAAGTGGGAGTGCGGTTGGAATTTCTGATTATTGCTCCTAGAGAAACAGTCGTTTCATTTTCTTAAGCACCTATGATTATTGCTCCTAGAGAAATAGTCGTTTCATTTTCTTAAGCACCTATGATTATTGCTCTTAGAGAAACAGTCGTTTCATTTCCTTAAGCGCCGGCGAGTTGGAGTGCGGTTGGAATTTCTGATTATTGCTCCTAGAGAAATAGTCGTGTCATTTTCTTAAGCACCGGCAAGTCGGAGTGCGGTTGGAATTTCTGATTATTGCTCCTAGAGAAACAGTCGTTTCATTTCCTCAAGCACCTAAAAGTTAGGGTACAGGTTAATTTATTGTCACACTTAGAAAAATTTTATTCTTTGAAATCCCCTACATCTTGCTAGAATTAATTAACCAAAAATTTAGGTCTCAAGAGATAAGCATTCAGCATTCAGCCGTCAGCTATCAGCTATCAGTTTCATTACCTTTAAAGAGGGAAAAGAAATTATTATTAAACCGTACCTCACCATCCTAAAAATTACTAACAATACGGCAGCATTCAACAGTCAGCTCTAAAAAGCTGAGAGCTGACTGCTAATAGCTGAATGCTTAGCTCAAGACTTCATTTTTAAGAAGATGAAAAAAGATAAACTTCAGTATTTCAAGTATCTTAGGTCAGGGATAATAGCTGATAACTAATAACTAAATTTTAAGCCTTTTGGTTAAGCCATAAGAGCTGATAACTAAAAATTAACTAATAAATGAAAATTAACTAAATAACTAAAATGACTCAATTTAAATTAACAACTTCTGTGGTTTTAATTATATTTAATCGACCAGATACAACGGCAAAAGTCTTTCAGGCAATTCGTCAAGTAAAACCTCCTCAATTATTTGTAATAGCTGATGCTCCTCGCCACAATAAACCAGGAGAATTTGGAAAGTGTATGGAGGCAAGAAAGATAATTAATCTGGTTGATTGGGAGTGTGAAGTTTTGACTAATTATGCTGAAGTTAATTTAGGTTGTAGAGAGCGTATTTATAGTGGATTAAATTGGGTTTTTAGTCTGGTAGAATCAGCGATTATTTTGGAGGATGACTGTGTTCCTCATCCAACCTTCTTTCAATTTTGTCAGGAGTTATTAGAAAAATATCGAGATAATAATCAAGTAATGGCTATATCTGGAGATAATTTTCAGTTTGGTAATAATCCAACAAAATATAGTTATTATTTTTCTCGTTATTCTCATTGTTGGGGTTGGGCAACTTGGCAAAGAGCATGGAAAAACTATGACGATAAGATGCAGTTATGGTCGAAATTTAGAGATAGTAAGTGGTTAGAAAATATTTTGCAAAATAGTGAGGCAGTTCAATATTGGTCTGAGATTTTTGAGAAGAATTATCGAGGGTTTAATTCTTGGGCTTATGCTTGGGTGTTTGCTTGTTGGAATGATCATGGTTTAACTATTTTACCGAAGGTTAATTTAGTTTCTAATATTGGTTTTAGTCGGGAAGCTACTCACACTTCTAGTGTTAATAAGTTTGCTAATATGTCTGTGGAGGAAATGATTTTTCCTTTGAATCATCCTCTGTCTATTATTCGTAATATTCAAGCTGACGATTTTACAGAAAAAATAATGTTTAGTGGTAGTTTGCCGTCTCAAAATATTTATTGCAAAGTTTGTGGGTCTATTTCTCATAAGTTTGATACGGCTCAGGTTTTAAATAAGTATAAGATTGACTATTTTCAATGTTCTAATTGTCAGTTTGTACAAACGGAAAATCCTTATTGGTTGGATGAAGCTTATAAGAAAGCAATTGCTAGTAGTGATCTAGGTTTAGTATCTAGAAATCAAAATTTTTCTTTGATTACAGAAAATTTGATTCTTAATTTTTTTAATGCTGATGATAAGTTTTTAGATTATGGTTGTGGGTATGGTTTATTTGTCCGTATGATGCGTGATTTAGGGTTAAATTTTTATGGATATGATAAGTATTGCCAAAATATTTTTTATGAAGGATGGGAAGGGGAGATAAATGGGGAGGAGAAATATGAATTAGTGACGGCTTTTGAGGTATTTGAACATTTCATAAATCCTTTGGCAGAGATTGAGAAGATACTGCAACAAACTAGAAATATTTTATTTAGTACACAGCTATTGCCGTCTAATAATCCTGGTCCTAATGATTGGTGGTATTATGCTCTGGAAGAAGGTCAACATATTTCTATATTTACGAGAAAAGCATTATCTGTAATTGCTGAAAAGTTTAAACTTAACTTATGCTCGGATGGGGAATCTTTGCACTTATTAACGGATAAAAATTTATCAAATTCTGAGTTTAAAAGTATATTTGGAGTACCTAGATATCAACCTAAAAAAAGGAAAGAAACTTTGACTCAACTAGACTATAAAAAAGTTATAGAAAGAAAACAAAAAAATCAGCAGCAATTAGATTTAAAGGTTCTCATCGATGGTGTATTTTTCCAACTCAATAATACAGGTATCGCCCGTGTCTGGAAATCTTTGTTGGAAGTATGGTCAAAATATAGCTTTGGTCAAAATATTTTAGTGCTTGACAGAGCAAAAACAGCTCCCAAAATTCCTGGCATAAAATATCGTGTTGTCCCTGAATATAACTACGGAAAAATAGATGTAGACCGTGAAATGTTACAGACAATTTGTGATGAAGAAAATGTCGATCTTTTTATTTCTACTTATTACACAACACCTATTTTAACGCCATCTATATTTATGGCTTATGATATGATTCCAGAAGTTTTAGCTAAAAATCTTGATCACCCTTCATGGCAAGAAAAACATCGTAGTATTAAACAGGCAATTTCTTATATTTCAATTTCTGAAAATACGGGTCGCGATTTAGTAAAATATTTTCCTCAAATACCTACAAATTCTGTTAAAGTAGCTCATTGTGGAATTGAAGCTAAATTTTCTAGAGCGAATCCTCAAGAAGTTGCTAATTTTCAACAAAAATATCAGATTAATCGACCATACTTTCTAATAGTAGGAGAAAGAATAGGTTGGCTTGGTTATAAAAATACTATTTTATTCTTTCAGGCATTTGCTAAATTAGAAAACTCTCTAGAATTTGAGATTGTTTGTATAGGAGGGAATAGAAAATTAGAGCCAGAATTAAGCAAATATGTTTCAGGTAGTAAAATTCATTTATTACAACTTAGTGACCAAGAATTAACAGAGGCTTACTCTGGAGCGATCGCTTTGGTTTATCCTTCAAAATATGAGGGTTTTGGATTGCCTATTTTGGAGGCAATGGCTTGTGGTTGTCCGGTTATTACTTGTAAGAATGCTTCGATTCCAGAAGTGGCAGGAATAGCAGCTTTATATATAGATGATAATGATATTAATGGGTTAGCAAATGCTTTGGATGAAGTGCAAAAATCTGAAGTTAGGCAACAATTAATTAGTGCTGGTTTAGCACAAGCTCAAAAGTTTTCTTGGTCTCAAATGGCTAAGATTATGACTGATGTATTTATTCAGACTTTTAATCGGATTAAAGCCAAGGAATTATCTGCTATGGAAGATAGGAAAAATTTGGGCGAAATTCAATTTCAAATAAATCATGGGCAGTTAGAAATGCAGCGTCATTTCTGGAATGTTAATTCCTTAGACAAAGCCATGTTTGAGCGAGTCTTTACTGATAATGAAATTCACACTATGTCTCCTCAAGAGAAAATGGATGCGTGGGAAAATTCAGTCTTAAGTTCTACTGAAAAAGTTCTTCAAGGAATTCCCATAAAAGTAGAATGGAAAGTTTTAGAAATTGGCTGTGGAGTTGGTCGTCTAATTAAATATTTACGAGAAAAATTTGCACAGGTAGATGGTGTAGATATTTCTGAAAATATGATTCAGTTTGCTAAACAATATTTAGCTGATGGAAAACAGAATGGAGAGGTATATGTGAATAATGGCTATGATTTACAAACATTAGCTGACCAAAGTTACGACTTCATTTATTCAACAATTGTCTTTCAACATATCCGTTCTATCTCTATTGTAAAAAGCTATTTCCGAGAAACATTTCGGATTTTGAAACCAGGAGGATATTTCCGACTTCAGGTACATGACAATAGCGCTGCAAATTTAGGAAATTTTGATGAGGAGGGGAAAAAAAATCAGCAATATTATCTTTCTGGCAATGGTTATACTGACACACAACTAAAAGATTTATTTCTTGTAGAAACTGATTTTGATTTAGTTTCTCTAGAATGCTCAAAACCTTGGATTTGGGTAACAGTTAAACGCCCAGAAAAAGAAGTATTTTTACCTCTAGTCTCAGCTATCATTTCTACATATAATTCAGAAAAATTTATCCGGGGATGTTTAGAAGATTTAGTTACTCAGACTCTCTATGAGAAAGGAAAGCTAGAAATTCTTATTATTGATAGTGCTTCGACAGAAAAAGAAGGAGCGATCGCTCAGGAATTTCAATCTAAATATCCTCACATAATTTATTATCGAACCCGAGAAAGAGAAAGTATTTATGCTGCTTGGAATCGTGCTATAAAAATTGCTAAAGGAAATTATATTACTAATGCTAATACGGACGATCGCCACTGTCCTGATGCTTTGGAGAAAATGGGGGATTATTTAAACAATAATCCTGATACTTCTTTAGTTTATGCAGACCAATTAATTACTACTTTCCCTAATGATGTTTGGGCGAAAACTCAAGGGAATAAATGTTGGAATTGGCCGGAGTTTGACTATCAAGAATTAGAGCGACGTTGTATTATTGGTTCTCAACCAATGTGGAGAAAGTCTCTACATCAAAAGTATGGATATTTTCGTTCTGAATTTAAGGTTGCGGGTGACTATGAATTTTGGCTAAGGATTGGCAAGACTGAAAAAATTGCACGTTTTTCAGAAATTTTAGGATTGTATTTTGAGAATGATCAAGGATTAGAAAAGTCTAGTAAAAGAGCAGCACAAGAAACTTATAATATTTGCCTTGAATATGGAATTATTCAACGGGGTGTTCGACGCAAAATTTCTGTAGTAACAGAAATTTCAGAATCGGAATTAATTAGTTTACCTTTTCGGGAAAGTCAAAGGTATGAGTCAGTTGAAAAATCTAGAGACTCTGGTGAGGAATTAAGCAATTTTCCAGGAGGGGAAATTAAAAAATTCCCACTCAGAAATTTTCAGTCAGACTCGGTGGAAAAACCTAGAGACTCTGGTGAGGAATTCAGCAATTTTCCAGGAGGGGAAAGGGAAAAATTTCCACTCAGAAATTTTCAGTCAGACTCGGTGGAAAAACCTAGAGACTCTGGTGAGGAATTAAGCAATTTTCTAGGAGGGGAAACGGAAAAATTCCCACTCAGAAATTTTCAGTCAGACTCGGTGGAAAAATCTAGAGACGCTACTTCTCAATTAATCAATTTTCCAGAAGGGGAAACGGAAAAATTCCCACTCAGAAATTTCCAGTCAGACTCGGTGGAGAAATTTAGAGAGGCTACTTCTCAATTAATCAATTTTCCAGAAGGGGAAACGGAAAAATTCCCACTCAAAAATTTCCAGTCAGACTCGGTGGAGAAATTTAGAGAGGCTACTTCTCAATTAATCAATTTTCCAGAAGGGGAAACGGAAAAATTCCCACTCAGAAATTTCCAGTCAGACTCGGTT
>JBCDJM010000276.1:0-10680 GCA_038747755.1 Cyanobacteria bacterium P01_H01_bin.35 | reverse complement strand
TCGAGATATTACTGAACAAAAACGAGCGCAAGATAATGAAAATAAACTGTTAGAATCGCTCAAATATCGCGAACGTCTACAAGCAGGAGTGGCACTAATAGGACAAAAGGCGCTGCAAACATTAAATATTTATAAATTAATAGATACAGTAGTTACTATAGTTAGCAAAACATTAAATGTAGAATTTAGCCAAGTGTTAGAGTTGTTGCCTGGTAATCATGCCTTTCTTCTTTGTGCGGGTGTAGGTTGGGAAAAGAATTTAGTAGGTAAAGCTACAATTAGTGCTGGAGAAAAATCCCAAGCAGGTTATACTCTTTTAGCAAATCAACCAGTCATTGTCAAAGATTTGTTCGTGGAAACTCGGTTTCCTGGTTCGCCCTTATTACATAACTACCGAGTAGTTAGTAGTGTAACTGTAATAATACTTAACTCAGAAATCAAAGAATCTCAAAATACTAATTCTTATAACTCTCAAAAAGCTTGGGGTGTTTTAGGAGTTTATACTAAACAGTATCGAGAATTTACCCAGGATGATGTTTATTTTCTCCAAGCGATCGCCAATATTTTAGCAACTGCTATTGAACGTCATGCTAAAGAAGAACGCCTACAACTAATGAAACGGGCAATTGATAGTAGCAACAATGGTATTGTTATCACTGATGCAACTCAAGCAGATAATCCTATTGTTTATTTTAATCCTAGTTTTCAGCGCCTTACAGGTTATGAAACTGAAGAACTAATGGGAAAGAATTGTCGTTTTTTGCAAGGAAAATTAAGATATCAACCAGCAGTTTCTAAGTTAAAAGACTCTATTTTACAAGGTCAAGAATGTCATGTAATTTTACAAAATTTTCGGAAAGATGGTACGGAATTTTGGAATGAAGTCTTTATTGCACCAGTTTATAACTCCTTAAATCATTTAACACATTTTATAGGTATTCAAAACAATATTACAGAAAGATTTCGTTGGGAAGCAGAATTATTTATCAAAACTCAAGCCTTAGAAAAATTCAGTTCTTGCTTAAAGGAATTGCATAGAATTGCCACTGGTAATCATAATAATATAGAAGAACTTTTTGCTGATTATCTCCAAGCAGGTTGTAAAATTTTTGGCACAGAAACAGGAGTGATTGGTGAAATAAAAGGAGAATTGTTTATCATTAAATCTGTAGAATCAAACTTGGATTATTTTTCACCAGGAATGGTATTTAATTTATGCGACATTTTATGTCACAAAGTAGTTGCAGAACAAAGAACAATTTTAAGCAATAAATTAGAAGAATCAGAAGCCAAAGGTATGCCGATAAAATTATATATTGGCACTCCAATATTTATAAAAGAGCGGATTTATGGTACTTTATCCTTCTTCTCTCCCCAACCAAGAACCAAAGAACTTGAGTCTCACGAACAAGAAATTATTGAATTAATCGCTCAAGACATCGGAAAATTTATTGAAACTTCTCAAAAAGAGTTAGAACGTCAGCAAGCAGAAGCAGCACTCCGAGAAAGTGAAAAACGCTATCGTCTTTTAGTAGAATCTTCACCGGAAGCGATCGCTGTAATTTGGATGGAAAAATTTGTCTATATAAATTCTGCTGGAGCCAAATTACTAGGGGCAAATTCCTCAGAAAAAATTATCGGTCAATCTCTGTGGCAATTCATTCCACTAGAGTATATAGAAGTAGAAAAACAGCGACTCCAACAAGTTCAGCAACAAGGAAAACAAACACATTTACAAGAAGAAAAGTTAATTAGACTGGATGGACAAGTCATAGATGTAGAAATAGTTGGAATACCTTATACTTATGATAGCAAAGCAGCAACGCAAATAATTATTAGAGATATCACAGAACGCAAACAAACACAAGCAAAACTTGTTTATGATGCACTTCACGATGCACTGACAGGTTTACCAAACCGTACCTTGTTTTTTGACAGACTAAGGTTAGCATTGCGTCGGTCTAGACAATACCCAGATTATAAGTTTGCTGTTCTCTTTCTAGATTTAGATCGGTTTAAAGTAATTAACGACAGTTTGGGACATACCATAGGAGATGGACTATTAGTAGCGATCGGTAAGCGACTACAGAACTGTATCAGACCTTCAGATACTCTGGCAAGATTAGGAGGAGACGAATTCACGATCTTACTGGAGTATCCGCCTGATATTAACTATGCTACTTTAGTAGCGGTGAATATCAATGAAGAACTTGCCAAACCAATTTACCTGGAAGGGCATGAAATCTTTACTACAGCTAGTATTGGTATTGTTGCCAGTCGTGGAAATTTTGCCGATAGTGCCCATGAAAATCATGCCCATATTTGTCCTATTTACAACAACCCAGAAGACTTACTGCGAGATGCAGATATTGCTATGTATCGGGCAAAAGCTCTAGGTAAGGCAAGGCACGAGGTGTTTAATTTGACAATGCACAGCCAAGCTATATCCTTATTAGACCTGGAAAACGATCTGCGACGCGCTGTAGAAATGATTAAACAAAATCCAGCTCATTCTCAATTTCGCTTAAATTATCAACCTATTATCTGTTTATTTACAGGTAAAATTACTGGTTTTGAAGCTTTGGTGCGCTGGCATCATCCCACTAAAGGCTTGATTTCTCCAGGAAAATTTATCCCTCTAGCAGAAGAAACAGGTTTAGTTATTCCTCTAGGAATGTGGATATTGCGAGTTGCTTGTCATCAATTAACTATTTGGCAGCAAGAATTTGGGTGTCAATATACAGACTACAATGGGAAATTAGCAACAGAGAAGACTCAAGAAATGTTCCTGATATCTAATTCTTTATCTCACACACAAAATGGCAATGGTAAATGTCCTTCTACCTGCTCTATACAGAATTATACCTGTCAATTTCCTGCCTCCAATTTGAGCATAAGTGTCAATCTTTCTAGTAAGCAACTCTCACAACCAAATTTAGCCAAAGAAATTGACGATATTTTACAAGAAACAAATTGTCAGCCTAATTCTTTGAAGCTAGAAATCACTGAAACTGTAATTATGGAAAATTTTAGTTTAGCAACTCAAATGTTGAATAAACTCAAAAATAAAAATATTAGATTATCAATAGATGATTTTGGTACAGGTTATTCATCATTAAGTTATCTACACCAGTTTCCTATTAATACTCTGAAAATTGACCGTTCTTTTGTGAGTAAATTAGACTCGGATACGAGTGGTCAGCCATTAAAAATTGTCAGTGCAATAATTGCACTAGCTCATAATTTAGGCTTAGAAATAATTGCAGAAGGAATAGAAACTCAAGATCAAATGCAACAACTTAAACAACTACAATGTAACAAAGGACAAGGATATTGGTTTTCAAAACCATTGGAAAGTCACTACGCAACTGAGCTACTGCGTAATTTTGAATATCCAGTTTAGCACCTTCTTGAAAATCTGATATTATAACAACCGCTAGGGCAGTTAGGATATTCTTGTTCCTCTCAAATTTAGTTACAGGAAGAATTTAACTCCTAAATTCTAAATTCTAAATTCTAAATTCTATTTATTTTCTTTTATAGTGTCTATCATCACCACATTTCCGAATATTTGGCTCCAAGTTTCTCTAGTTGGAGCATGGTTAGGAATTATTTTAATCCTTGCCGAAATACTTAACCGTTTTGCCAAAGTAGATCCAGAGATGTCGCGAAAGGTCGTTCATATTGGCACAGGTAATGTAATTCTATTAGCTTGGTGGTTGGAAATTCCAGCCTGGATAGGTATTAGTGCTGGAATTATCTCAGGAGCGATCGCCCTTATTTCCTACCGACTACCTATTCTTCCCAGTGTTAATAGTGTAGGGCGCAAAAGTTTAGGAACATTTTTCTACGCAGTTAGTATTGGCATTCTTATCGGTTGGTTTTGGTCGATCCAACAACCTCAATATGCTGCCCTTGGTATTTTAATTATGGCTTGGGGTGATGGGTTAGCAGCTATTATTGGTCAAAATTTTGGCAAACATCCCTATCAAGTCTGGGGCATGAAGAAAAGTTGGGAAGGCTCTCTAGCGATGTGTTTAGTTAGCTATACTGTTTGTAGTTTAATTTTGTTGGCCGTGCAAGGCAATATTTGGCAAACTTGGGTAGTTGCTATTCCGGTAGCGTTTGCTGCTACTTTATTAGAGACCTTATCAAAAGTTGGTCTAGATAATTTGACCGTACCATTAGGTAGTGCTGCTCTTTGCTTTGTGCTAAATCAATTTTTGTGAAAGTAGTCTCAATACAATTCGATATAGTATACTGTTTTCTCTTCTTCAATTTTCCTTATTCAATATTAACAACAAATTTACCCCATCTTTTCTCAGAGATGGGGTTAGTAACTGTTGACATTCATTAAGGAGAAAAACTTATCTTCTTTTCGAAGATGCACATCCTTTGCAAGAAATGTTTACTTCAATCAGCCTTCTAAAGCTTGGTTTTAGAGTAGATTTTTCTACTGGCAACATAGAGCTTGAGAATAGGTAATATCATTAAAGTCGTGACTGAAAAACCATAGCGCGTAAGGCAATTAATAAGGATGTAGTTAAGATGATTCATCTTCCAAATTATTCTCGACTAACGACTAATCTGCCCAATTAGTTCCTTGATAAGGCTCTCCTTCAAAAGGATTTACACCCACCGTTGGATACATATCATCACTAGGACCAAAAATGCGAGTAATAGCTTCTGATATATAAACAACAGCCTCTTCCATAGATTTGAAAATATTCATAAATCACACCTCTTTTTCTGTAGATAAAACTTGAACTGTAAATTATTGATTTTTGATATGGGGACGTAGCTAAGATTTAAGATTACTCTGAATCTTCCAAATTATTCCAAGGTAACAACTTAATCTGCCCAAATAGGTCCTTGATAAGAATCTCCTTCAAAAGGTTGTACACCAATTACTGGATACATATCATCATTAGGACTAAAAATACGACTAATCGCTTCTGCGATGTAAACAATGGTGTTTTCGATAGATTTGAAAATATTCATAAATCACACCTCTTTTTTGTTGTTCAAACTTTTTTTCTCTACACTTTTACTTTAGCTCGTTCTTAGCTTAGTTGGCTGTAGTTGTAACATTTGTTTGAAGCTTGTATTATTTCGTAATTATTTTCTACAGGGATCAAGGTAAAATGTGAATATTTTAGGGTTTATTTTGACAATAATTTACTTGGAGGCTATATTTTTGCTGAATTTATCCTTCTTTAACAGTAGATTAAAACTCACGAAAATGCCCATTTTACTTTTAATTTTTAGTATAGCACATTTACTCAATAAAATAAAGTATGAAATAAATTATAATATTAAGTAATCTGAGATTAAAAAGCAATTATGAGCCAAGATGATACCCCCAAGGAAGTTATTCTTAAAGACCTTGAAATGCAATGGAAAGATCATCACCATATGAGAGACCAAACATGGAAAACTCTAACAAATTCTTTGTTGCTATTCCTTGGGGTGGTGGGGCTTGAATTAAAGGGAGTTGATAATACGGTAATGATACTAGCTTACATTCTGGTGTCAGTGGCTGGATTATTTGTTTTTTTTGTGTCTTTGCATCATAGATTACGGCAAAAATGAAAATTTACATACATTAGAAAATATCAAGACATTTTTGATCTCACACTAATAAAAAAAACAATACAAGATAAACTCAAGCCAACTAAAGTTTATCATAAATTTGTAGGGTCGATAAATACTGGAATTTTCATTGCTATCATACATCTGATTCTCACTATCATTACAATAGCTCTGGTGTTATTCCACTTTTTAAGTTAAATCATGGCTTCTAGTTGATTAGGTCAAAGTTATCAACTTAATATAAAAAGGTGCGTTAATAACGCACCTTTTTAATCATTAATTAACTCTTACCAACTGTTTTTTATACTTCTGATATCTAATAGGCGCACTTAAAGCTTCATTAAGTTCAGCACAACCTAATTTTTCTTCTAAAATAGCCATTACTTCACGACCAAAATCATAAGGGTTTCTTTGCCAAGCTTCCAGACAAACTTCACCGAAAAATGCGCCTAAAGGTTCTGGGTTCCATAACAACTTTCTAGCTGTCCAAGGCATTAAACTCATGGGGTCATATCCAGGTTTTAAGATGTCTTTTTGAAAAGCATAATCTTCTAAATGAGTATGAGGTTGTAATCCGATAAAGAAGATAGCAGGTTCTACTTTATCAGCTCCAAAAATTCTCTCTAGTTCCCGATGATAAGCAATAGTTTGCCTAATAGTTTCATAAGTTTCATCAATTACATTAAAAGAATAATTAACTGAAACTAAATCGTTAAAACCAGCAGCTTTTAAATCTCGACAATTTTCCAATACTACCCGCAAGTTATAACCCATTCGCATTTTCCTGACAAGTTCTTGGGAACCACTGGTAATGCCAATCTCAAAATAATTCATCCCAGTTTTTGCCATTAAATCGCACAACTGGGGAGTGAGATTATCTGCACGAATATATGCTGCCCAATGAATATCATCCATTCCTGCATCCAGGATTTTTTGTAATAACTCCACAGCATCATTAATATACTTTCGAGCAGGAATAAACTGAGCATCAGTAAACCAAAAATTACGAATACCACGCTTGTATAGTTGCTTCATTTCTGCAACTACTTCATCCGCAGGATTAATCCGGACTTGTTTACCTTCAATAACTGTATATACGCAGTAACAACAATTATGGGGGCAACCGCGTTTTGTTTGTACCCCAATGTAAAAATCTTGGTCTTGGAGGTAATATACAAATTCTGGCCAGATGCTATTAATATAGTCGTAGTCGCAGGCAGTTTTCTCAATGGGAGCTGGTGCTTCGTGAATTAAGCGATCGCGTGGTGATGTTTCTCCTACCACATAGCATCGTTGATCCCTAAAATCTTCTGCTCGAATCAGTCTTTCTAATAAGACCTCTCCTTCTCCCACGGATACAATAGTACCAGTGGGTAAGCTACGACCCAGTTGTTCATAAAATACACTTACTGCTCAACCACCAACTACTGCACGAGTTTCTGGTCGATAGATTTTGGCCCTTTTTAGAGCCTGTTTAATTAGTCCGACATTACGCCAGAGTTCCGTGTAATAGGAAACAGCTAACCGTAAACCTCCCACTGCACCCCTAAGTTTAATTAGAGGGTTTTTCGCGTAGTAAAATTCAAAAGCGTTTTGCAGAGGGTTGCCTCCACGACCTCCTACAGGTGCATATATCTGAATATCTCTCCAGGAGAACACTAATAGGTTTGGTTTGAACTTATCGATACAATTATCCAAAGCTGTTCCGTAGTCTAGAGGTGGTACCGCCCCCCAGGTCAAATATCCTTTGTTCTACTTCCGGGAATAGTTTGTGGACATGATCTGATAAATAAACAACTCCAATAGGAAAAATTGGATTACATGGGAGACGGACGTAAAGAACTTTATTTTCCATAATGTCTTTGTAATAGTTTTGTAAATCGTTTTTTAAGAAAGATTGCCAGTATGTCGGACTTATTTAATTTTAATCTTGAATTTTATTAAAATTTTGATAAATCATCTTAATAAAAGTAAATTAGCTTGTCTTCCTAGCTGAAATCAGTTTGAATTAAAATTGTCTGTATAATTTGATGCCATAGCACAAATTTAAGAAAAACTTAAAGATTTGTGATATTATTAAAGGCTTATTAAAAAAGCATTAAGACCTTATTAAGATTTATATTAACGATGTGATTAAAAACTTAAAACTCGGTATTCAAGATTACAGCTAACTGGGATCAGTTGGTGTTAATTTGTTAATATAACTAAATTTGTATAAAGCAAAAACTTTTGTAAAGAGTAACTATGGCACAAATTCTTGATCCCTTACCATCTGAAAGTTCAAATCAAATTCTCTGCTGCTACGTTAATGCCACAAGTCAAATCCAGATAGCTAAAATTAGTAATGTACCTAATTGGGATTTTGAAAGAGTTGTTTTTCCTGGGCAACGCTTAGTATTTGAAGCAGTTGTCGGCGCTTGTATGGAGATTCACACAGGTACGGTGGCCAGCTCTATCTTATCAGATACAATACCTTGCGATCGCCTACAAATAAATGAAGGCCCTTATTCTTCAATTGCTAAAACTGAAAAGTCTGTAGTTAAGTCAGCTACTTTATCTCAAAGACGAAAGTCTCCTGGAAAACCAGAAGCAGTTTTAACCACAGTAGATTAATTGATTTGTACTTATTAAAGTAGTAAAGTTAAAAATCTGACGATAAATCAACTTAATTAATAATCATCATTTATTTTTTCTATAAGAAAAAAAATTGATCCTATGGATGATTAATACTCTTTTTGTTTTGTATTGAAAAGAATCTTATAGAGGAAATGAGTTGCTACTCATTTCCTCTATATTTTCTGGAAAATTTTTGGATGTTAATCTTCTCTAATTCAAGTCTTTGATATCATCTCCGGTAGCATCGGTCTTCTTTCTTTAAACCCAAATCTATATAATCTATATTAATCAAGACTGCTATAAAATCCCTATTCCTAAACCTATAAAAAATTTATCAGGTTAATTAAAAATGACTTGATTTGAATTTTTCTTTGACTAAAAATTCTTTGATTTTATTCTTTTTAACTTCTGACTCAGTTATCTTGACTCCTGAGCAAAAGCCTAATATTTATAGCCAAAATTTATTAAATAGGTATAATTTTATTATGTTTACAATCTGGACTTAGTATGACTGAAAATAAAAACTCAGAAACATTTATATTTAAAATTTCTCCTCTGATTAAATTAACCCTTTTAAGTTTATATATTGCATTGACTGTACCTTTGCCTTTTTTATCTGAAGCCACAAATGCGCCAGTACCCCCTCTTATTTTAGCAATAGGACTAACATTAGGAGCAGTAGCATTATACGCAGCTTTAACAGAACGAGTAATAGTTAATGACAAAGGAATTAAAGTATCCTATCCAGTTTGGGTACCAGACCTCTTTCGCAAAGGTTGGTACTTACCTTGGGCAGAAATAAGAGCGCTCAAACCTAGGACAACAGGCCAAGGTGGTCTAGTATACTATTTCCTGAATAATTCTGGAGAAGGTTATTTGTTGCCTATGCGAATAGTGGGTTTTGCCAAACTGGTTCGGATAGTAGAAGCAAAGACAGGTATAGACACTACTGATGTACGTCCTTTATCACAACCTTGGATGTATCTTATTTTATTCGGTTGTACCATACTGTTACTATTAGTAGATGCTTGGACTATTTCTAATGCAGTTACCATTTCCTAAATAAAAAATGGAACAACAGCAGTCTCAACTATATTTAGACAAAGTAAGTTTAACTACCCCAGTTAGCTCCCAATATTTGCTGAAAGATATTTCTTTTGCTCTAGAAAAAGGTGCGAAGGTAGCGGTAGTAGGTGCTTCTGGAGCTGGTAAGACATCTCTGTTACGACTATTAAATAGATTAAATTCTCCTACTTCTGGTTATATCTATTTAGATAACCAGGATTACAGCAAAATTCCTGTGATGCAACTACGAAAAGAAGTTAGTCTAGTATTACAGGAGTCAAAACTTTTGGGAATGTCTGTAGCAGAAGCGATCGCTTATCCTTTAAAACTTAGAGGACTAAGGCAAGCAGAAATTCAGCAAAGGTGCGAATATTGGATACAGCAGTTAAATATTCCTGAATCTTGGTTATCCAGGTCAGAATTACAACTTTCAATGGGGCAAAAACAGTTAGTAGCGATCGCTCGTGCTGTTGTAATTCAACCTAAAATTCTTTTGTTGGATGAACCTACTTCAGCTTTAGATATTGGTATTGCCAGTCGAGTTCTACAGGTATTAGCAACTTTAGCAGAAAGTGAAGTAACGGTAATTATGGTCAATCATCAAATAGATTTAGCTCAAAAGTTTTGTACACAACTGCTACATTTAGAACAAGGAGAATTAATTGAAAATTCCCCTAGTAGTAGAGTTGATTGGGTTAAGTTACGCCATCGTATAATTCAAGCACAAACTCAAGAAAGTGAAGAATGGATTTAGTTAGTTTAATAAAAATGTTTGTAGAAGTCTCCAACTAGAAATATTATCAGGACACCCAATATTTTAGGTAGGTATGAATACTGAGGAAAAGATATAAAACATTGATGATGATTTTATTTGCTGCTGAGAACCCCCAACTATAAATTTAGCTTCTGACTTCTAACTTCTGAGTTGTAATACCAATTCACTTTAAAGATGTCATTTCAGTTATCACTTATCAGTTAGCCTCCTCGAAGGAACTGGGTTAACAATACCTGCTGCTAAAGCAGAAGGCTTGAAATAGAAAATATTCTTTTTTTATCCCCTTAAGAGAGGAGACTTGAAACCCAAATTTTTCGGTCACAAATAGTTGAAAACTTTAGATATGAAGCTATTTATTCAAATTACTATGGGGTCAAAATTTCGAGCAAATCAAATCTTACTTTTGACTTTTGACTTTTGAAAATATTCTTTTTTTATCCCCTTAAAAGAGGAGACTTGAAACCCAAATTTTTCGGTCACAAATAGTTGAAAGCTTTAGATATGAAGTTATTTATTCAAATTACTATGGGGTCAAAATTTCGAGCAAATCAAATCTTACTTTTGACTTTTGACTTTTGAAAATATTCTTTTTTTATCCCCTTAAAAGAGGAGACTTGAAACCCAAATTTTTC
>JBCDJM010000275.1:0-10773 GCA_038747755.1 Cyanobacteria bacterium P01_H01_bin.35 | reverse complement strand
TTACTCATTACTCATTACTCCTTACTCATTACTCATTACTCCTTACTCATTACTCATTACTCCTTACTCCGTACGGCGGAGCTCTGCGTTAGCAAAACGTCCCTACCTCCTTACTCCTTGCTCATTACTCCTTACTCATTACTCATTACTCCTTACTCCTTACTCATTACTCCTTACTCATTACTCCTACAACATTTTTGTGGTCTACTTAACTGAAAAGCACTGTAAACAAGAATGAAACAGCCCTGCCTTCCCTCCTGACTCCTGTCTCCTGACTCCTTCTTCCAATGACTTTTGACTTTTAACTTTTGACTTAATAAAATATAGGGTATGAACAAACAAAATCCAAATCCTACCCCTAATATTCCTCCCTATACCTGGAATCGTCCCATTGGTCTTGATTGGGACAAACCTTACAAAGTCCGCTATAGCAGTAATCTTGATGATGGCCCCTGGCACGGAATGCCCCTTGGAGGTTTCGGTGCAGGTGCCATTGGTCGTTCCCCACGGGGCGATTTTAATCTCTGGCATCTCGACGGTGGCGAACACATTTATCAAAATCTGCCTGCCTGTCAATTTAGCGTTTTTGAAGAAACAAAAGGTCAGAAACAAGCTTATGCCTTATCTACCGACCCCCCGACAGATGGCAGTCTTTCTGCTTGGCAGTGGTATCCCAAACAAAAAGCAGGATTAAATACAGGTACTTATCATGCTCTTTATCCCCGGAGTTGGTTTGTCTATGAAAATGTATTTACTGCACAATTAAGTTGCGAACAATTTTCTCCAATTTGGGCAGGTAACTATCAAGAAACCAGTTACCCGATCGCTATATTCGAGTGGGTTGCTCACAATCCTACAGATGAACCGATAACACTCAGTATAATGCTAAGTTGGCAAAATACTATCGGTTGGTTTACCAACTCTGCGAAAACACCAGAAGTGCAAGTGCGAGATGATGGTACTCCAGTTTATGAATACAAACCCCGGTGGGGCGAGAGTACAGATAACTTTAATCTATTAGTGGAAGATTTTCACCGTGTTGGTTGCACCATGACCAAATTAAGTATCGCCGACGAACCCGCAGAAGGAGAAGGGCAAATGGCGATCGCGACTTTTACGAGTGCAGGAATGGAATTCAGCTATCACACAAGATGGAATCCTACTGGTAATGGGGAGGATATCTGGCGTTACTTTGCTATAGATGGCACTCTCATAGATGAAGAAAACGAACTACCTGCAACGGAGGGAGAACAAATCGGAGTTGCGATGTCAGTTCGTTTCACCATCAGACCGGGGAAAACTAGGAAAATTCCGTTTTTTTTAGTTTGGGATTTGCCTGTGACTGAGTTTGGCGCTGGAGTTTCATATTATCGCCGTTATACAGATTTTTATGGTCGCAATGGCAAAAATGCTTGGTCAATAATTCGTACTGGAATGAAACATTATCAATCCTGGCGCGAGAATATTGAAGCTTGGCAAAATCCGATTTTGCAACGGGAAGATTTACCTGGTTGGTTTAAGACTGCTTTGTTTAATGAACTTTACGATCTCACCAGTGGGGGAACTATTTGGAGTGCTGCTAGCGAAGGCGATCCTAAAGGTTTGTTTGGTGTACTAGAATGTCTAGATTATCGTTGGTATGAAAGTTTGGATGTCAGGTTATATGGTTCTTTTGGGTTGTTAATGTTATGGCCGGATTTGGAAAAATCGGTGTTAGTAGCGTTTGCGCGGGCGATTTCGACGGCGGATGATACACCGAGAATTATTGGTTATAATCAAGCATCGGCGGTGAGAAAAATTGCCGGAGCAACTCCCCACGATTTGGGGGCACCGAATGAGCATCCCTGGGAAAAGACGAATTACACGAGTTATCAAGATTGTAATCAGTGGAAAGATTTATCTAGTGATTTTGTGTTGCAGGTGTATCGAGATTTTTTGTTGACTGGTGCAGATGATTACGAATTTTTGTGGGAATGTTGGTCTGCTATTGTAGAAACGCTGGCATATCTCAAAGGTTTTGACAAAGATAATGATGGCATTCCTGAAAATGAGGGAGCGCCTGACCAAACTTTTGATGATTGGCAGTTGCGGGGTGTGAGTGCCTATTGTGGCGGGTTATGGTTAGCTGCATTGGAGGCAGCGATCGCTATTGGGAAAGTTTTAATTGAGCATCCGAGGGAAATTCCTTATTATCCACCCCAGGGTTTCCATTCTGAGGTTGATAAAAATTCTGTAGATGCGATTAATAATCAAATTTCTGTTTATCAAAATTGGTTAGAAAAAGCATTACCTATTTATCAAGAAAAATTATGGAATGGAGAATATTATCGTTTGGATAGTGATAGTAATTCGGAAGTAGTAATGGCAGATCAATTATGCGGTCAATTTTATGCCAAGCTGTTAAATTTGCCGGATATTGTACCTGTTGAATGTGCTTTATCTGCCTTAAAAACTGTCTATAATTCTTGTTTTAAAAGTTTTCATAATGGCAAATTTGGAGCAGTGAATGGAGTGTTACCTGATGGTTCTCCAGAAAATCCTAATGCTACCCATCCTTTGGAAGTTTGGACAGGAATTAATTTTGGTTTAGCAGCTTTTATGGTGCAACTTGGCATGAAAAAAGAAGCTTTAGAAATAACTGAGGCAGTGGTAAAACAAATTTATGAAAATGGCTTACAATTTCGCACCCCAGAAGCTATTACAGCAGAGGGTACTTTTCGAGCTAGTCATTATTTAAGAGCAATGGCAATTTGGGCAATTTATTTAGAAATAGGGAATAGGGAATAGGGTTCAATAATGGATAATGGATAATTGATAATTACCTCTCCCTCAAAGGAAGAGGATTGAATAAAAGAAAAATAAATTCATTATGTCTCCTTTAAAGGAGAGGGTTTATACTTTTATTTTTCGGTAACTAATTCATAATTAAGAAGTTAAATTATTAGTTTTATTTTTTTAATCAAGCTAGAAAAAAGATTTAACTAATAACTAATAACTAATAACTGATAACTGATAATTGATAACTGAATAACTGGCTTCCTTCTTCCTTAAAAAATGAAATGGATGGACAAACAGAAATCTCCCCAGATGACTATCAGGGCTGGTACAATGTGGGAATAAATCTTAGTAAATTGGGAAAATATCGGCAGGCTATTACTGCTTTTAATCATGCAATAAAAATTAAACCAGAATACCCTGAAGCCTGGAATAATCGAGGTAATGCTTATAAAAGAATAGGTAGATTACAGTTAGCTTTAAGTGATTTTAATATAGCTATAAGTCTGCAACCAAATACTCCTTTGGCTTGGTATAATAGAGGGAATGTACTCAATGATTTAGAGCGATATCGGGACGCCATAAGCTCTTTTGAGAAAGCAATACAAATTCAACCAGATTTATATCAAGCTTGCTACAATTTAGGAAATTCTTGGAATAGTTTAGGACATTATCGAGAAGCTATTAAAAATTATGAACAAGCGATAAAAATTCAACCAAATTTATATCAAGCTTGGGATAATCAAGGTAAGGCATTGTTTGAGCTAGGAAGGTATCAGGAAGCTTTGAAGTGTTTTGAACAGGTAATAAAACTTAAACCCAATCATTATGCAGCTTGGAATTTTCAAGGAAGAACTTTGTTTTATTTAGGGGATACACAAGGAGAAATTATTAGTTATGAGAAAGCAATAGAAATTAAAATAGACTATCAGGAAGCTTGGAATAATTTAGGTCAAGCTTTGTCGAATTTGGGAGAGTGGTATGAGGCGATCACTTGTTTTAATGAAGCGATAAAAATTCAAGCAGATTATTCTTTGGCTTACTATAATAAAGCTCGTTGTTATGCTTTGCAGGAGAAGGTATATTTAGCAATTGAAAATTTGGAACAAGCAATTAATTTCGGTGCTGGTAAACCCTACCGAGAGATGGCAATAACTGATAGTGATTTTGGTAATATTCGTTTTAATTCTAAGTTTCAGGCTTTAATTGAAGGAGATTTTATGTATTGAATTTAGGAGTCAGGAGTCAGGAGTCAGAATTTCAGAAGATTTTAGTTAAAATTTGTTATAAAAATTATGACAACCAATTTATAATTGCTATAATCCATTAAAAACTACTTGAGGAAGATAAAAATATGACTACTCAAGAATTAACTGATTTAAGAAAGAGTATCCTTGAGGGGCGTTATCAAGATGCCTTAGAAATTTTGGATGAACTAGATGGGATGAGTAGAAAAGAAATTATTAGGAAAATAGAATCTTATTTAATTAGAATGCTGATTCATCTTATAAAAAATCAAGTTGAGGAAAGATTAACTAATTCTTGGGCTGCTTCGATTAGAGGTTCGATTCGAGAGATTAAAAAGTTAAATTTGCAAGATAATAAAACTGCTTATTATATTAAGGCTGATGAATGGAATTTGACGATAAATAGAGTAATTGAAGATGCTATTAGTGATGCTAGTGTGGAAGTTTTTAATGGTGTTTATAGTCCTTTTCAGTTGATAGAAATGGTTGATAGAGATTTGGTGATGGAAACAGCGTTAAAATTATTGGGTTTAATGTATGAATATTCGCCGGAAAATTTGTCGATAATTATTAATGAAAATTTGGTTTTGTTGCCTGGGGGTGAAGAGTGGAAAGAGGGAAGTTAAAAGTCAAAATTCAAAATTCAAAAATTAGAAGTTAAAAGTCAGAAATTATAATACTAAATCCGACAGTATCGTTACAATTCAATATCCTAGGGGTTTGGTCTCCAAACCCTTACCCAATAATGTCGGTTTCCTAAATGTGTAGTGTTCTATAATTAAAAATAACTAATACATAATAGGTTAAATAATTATGATTGAATTGTTAATTGCTTGGGGGGGTAGTGAAGCAGTTAAATTTATTGCTCAGGAAGTTATTGGAGAGTTAGCTAAGGGTACTGCTGAAGACTACGTTAAAGATTTTTTTAAACAGGGTATTTCTGATGCTATTGGTGGGATAAAAAATGGCAAACCTTTACAAAAAGCTACGGCACAAGCAATTAAAGATTTTTTAGATTTGATACAGCAAGAGTTAGAAAATGCTGATTTGAGTGAAGGTGAGTTAAAGGAATATACTAAACCTTTAAAACAGTTTATTAAAAATCAGTCGGTTTTGGAAGTTTTGGTTAGTGCTTTTGATAATAATCTCAAAATTTTGGATACTAAGAAATTAGCTATTATTGGGAATGAAATTAATCCACTTTTGCCAGATGAATTTAACTGGGATTTTGTTGCGGAGCAATATCGGAGAAGGGTGAAAAAGATTATTCGAGAGTCGGATGAATTACGGCAAATATTAGATTCTGAAAATTTGGAGAAACTGGCAAATCAAAATTCTGAAATTAAACCAGATTTTGACTTAGAAAAATATCAAGAGGGAATCCTAGAACAATATGGCAATCTAAAGTTAGAAAGTTTAGATACCAGTGGTTATGCCTATAATCAATTGACATTATGGCGAATGTTTATTCCTCAAAATGTCCGGGAATCTCAAGAATTTTTGCCTCAAATACACGAAATTCCTAAAGAATATCGGCAGCGATTAAAGGATACTGGGCAGTTTGGAGAAGATTTTTCTCAAGAACAATTGGATAGTCTGCGCCGGAGATATTTAGACCGCCCTATTCGCTCCGTTTTAGAATTAGTTGAAGATAGAAATAATCAATATTTAGTGATTCTGGGAGACCCCGGTTCTGGTAAGTCTACTTTATTACAATATATCGCTTTGAAATGGGCAGAATTACCTCTGAAATATTTGCCGTTACAGCCAATTCCTCTATTAATTGAACTGCGGACTTATGTGCGGAACCATGATGCGAATAAATGCCAAGATTTTTTGGATTTTCTGGAAAAAGGTAGTGGCATAACTTGTCAATTACCTCAACAGGAACTCCATGCTAAATTACAAAATGGTTATGCTATTGTGATGTTTGATGGATTGGATGAAGTTTTCGAGCCTGCTAAACGAGAAGAGGTAATTACTGATATTCATCGGTTTACAAATGTCTATAAAAAGGTGCGAGTTATTGTTACTTCGCGGGTAATTGGTTATAAGCCACAAAAACTCCGAGATGCTCAATTTGACCATTTTATGTTGCAAGATTTGCAAGAGGAACAAGTTGAGGATTTTATTCAACGTTGGCATAATTTGACTTATCAAGATGAGGCAGAAAGGGAGCGAAAAAGGGAAAGGTTAAAACGGGCAATTAAAGATTCTTCAGCTATTAAAGAATTGGCAGGAAATCCGCTGTTATTAACTATGATGGCTATTCTAAATCGAAATCAAGAATTGCCGAGAGATAGAGCCGGACTTTATAATCAAGCTTCGCGAGTTTTATTACATCAATGGGATATGGAAAGGGCATTAGTTGATGCCAAGATTGACCCAATTACTATTGACTATAAAGATAAGCAAGCAATTTTGCGTCGAGTTGCGTTTTTTATGCAGGGGAATACTGCGGGTTTAGCTGGCAATTTAATTTTGGGAGAAGATTTAGAAAAAATTATTCAGGAATATCTAAAAAGTGTAGATATTAATGATGCAAGAACTGTGGCTAGGGCATTGATGGAACAGTTGCGGAGTCGGAATTTTATTTTGTGTTTTGTTGGAGCTGAATATTATGCTTTTGTTCATCGAACTTTTTTGGAATATTTTTGTGCAAGGGAGTTTGTTTGGCAGTTTGAAAAAGAACAGAAAATTGATAAAGATGAATTGATTGAGGAAGTTTTTGGTCAGCACTGGCAGGATGAAACATGGCATGAGGTTTTGCGGTTAATTGCTGGGATGATAGATGCGAAGTTTGTGGGAGAAATTATTAGTTATTTGATGGAGCAAGATGGGGAAGAGGAAGAGTTTAAGAATTGGTTTTTGGCAGGCAAGTGTTTGTTTGAAGTTAGGAGTCGTCAGAGTATTGGTGATGTGGGGAATCGGTTATTAAAAAGGTTAAAAGATTTGACTGAATATGACTATGGTTATTTTTACAAAGAAGAGAACATTAGCTCTGAAGAAATTTATCAGAAAAATGCAGCCTTGGTTCGTAAAATTCGTACTCAAGCTGTGGCAGTGGTGGTTGCAACCTGGAGGGATGACTCTTCAACCTATACTTGGCTCAAACAATTGTTGATACCTGATTATAATTGGGTTGTACGACGGGAAGTCGTGCGACAAATTGCTACTTTAGACAAAGACAAACCAGAAATTTTAGAGTTACTTAAGCAACGGGTAGAGTCTGATAGTGGTTGGGATGTACGACGGGAAGCAGTGCGACAAATTGCTACTTTGGGTAAAGGCAAACCAGAAATTTTAGAGTTACTCAAACGATGGGTAGAGTCTAATGAAAATTGGGATGTGCGACGGGAAGCAGTGCGACAAGTAGCTACTGCTTGGAAAGATAAACCTGGAGTTTTAGATTTACTCAAACAATGGGTAGAGTCTGGTAATAGTTCAAGTGTGCGAGTTGAAGCGGTGAGGCAAATTGCTAATGGTTGGAAAGATAAACCTGGAGTTTTAGATTCACTCAAACAATGGGTAGAGTTTAATGATAATTGGGATGTGCGAGTTGAAGCAGTGCTACAAATAGCTACTGCTTGGAAACATGAGCCGGAAATTTTAGATTTACTCAAACAATGGGTAGAGTCTAGTAATAATTCCAGTGTAGGACTTGAAGCATTGCTACAAATAGCTACTGCTTGGAAACATGAGTCGGGAATTTTTGAGTTACTCAAAAAATTGGTAGAGTCTGATGAGAATTGGGAGGTGCGAGTCAAAGCGGTGCAACAAATGGCTACTGATTGGAAAAACCAGCCGGGAATTTTTGAATTACTCAAACAATTGGTAGAGTCTGATGATAGTTTGAGTGTACGGGAGGAAGCAGTACGACAAATAGCTACTGCTTGGAAACATGAGCCGGGAATTTTTGAATTACTCAAACAATTGGTAGAGTCTGATGAGAATTGGGAGGTGCGGCGTGAAGCAATGCGACAAATAGCTACTGCTTGGAAACATGAGCCGGGAATTTTAGATTTGCTCAAACAAAGTTTAGGGTCTGATAAGAGTCTGTATGTCCGACGTGAAGCAGCTCGACAAATAAGTACTTGGAAAAATGAACCGGGAATTTTAGATTTACTCAAACAAAGGGTAGAGTCTGATGATAGTTGGCAGGTGAGACGTGAAGCAGTGCTACAAATTGCTACTGGTTGGAAAAATGAACTGGAAGTTTTAAATTTACTCAAACAAAGGGTAGAGTCTGATGATAGTTCGAGTGTGCGAGTTGAAGCGGTGCAACAAATAGCTACTCGTTGGAAAAATGAACCCGGAATTTTTGAATTGTTTTATCACACTGCCCTGAATGACTCCTTTCAAGGTGAAAGTTTGTTTCAAACCAACCCTCGACAAACAGCACTAGAAGCAATAGTCAAACAATATCCAGACCATCCGCAAACTCTCCCACTATTACAAGAAAGAGCAGAAAATGATCCAGACGAACAACTGCGGGAGTGGGCAAAAAGGCAATTGCAGCGATTAAAAAATACCTAGTGTGAGCATCTTGCTCACTAATTTAACACTAGGTTGGGTTGAGGAAGGAAACCCAACCTACATGAGTAGCGATAGAACATCCGTTCCGCTTTTCTACGGAATGCTACGCAAACGCCATCGCTCTCTTTTCCATAAATTGATGTTTTATTCATCTATTGTACAATAGTACATAGTATAGTATGTTATATTACATCAGGAATCTCTCAACCTTCTGCTAATCTACAGTTAACAAGCTAAGAGGATGTTTTAAAAGTATAAATTTTGATTTAGATCCCCCCTAGCCTCCCTTTTTAAGAGGGGAAATACAGCGTAGGGGCGAATGGCCATTCGCCCCTACTGTCGTCTACGGAAATGAAAAGCGCTGTAAATCATAAAAAACTTTTGACAGACAGATATATAAAAAGGAGAGGGTTAAAAATTAAGGTGTAGCAGTCGAAGCAAAGACTAGGATATTGCTAAATACTAAAACTTAGTCATAAATTACTTCTGACTTTTGACTTCTGACTTCTGACTTCAAATATAGTGGTTGATGGGCTAAACTCATAACATTCAACCATTATTATAGGAGGGCGATCGCCGTGGAAGAGCAACTGCGGGACTTAATTACCCAAATATGTGAATCTCAAAACCCTAGTCCAGAACGTCAGAAAGCTTTAAATAGATTACTAATACTAATCCAACAATTACCAGGATTATATAAGTCATCTCACCAAAATTATCCAGAAGCTTTTAATCGTACTTTAGAATGGGCAAGCAAAAATATTCAAAATTTTAATCCTCGTTTTCCTTCCTGGGAAAAAAGTTTTGTAATTTGGATTAATGGTTATTTGAAATGGCGCGTCCGAGATTTATATACTTCTGAAAATAAATATGAGGAGAGTATAGATAAACCTATTAATGATGATGAAGGACAGTCAACAACTTTGGGTGAAAAATTAGCAGCTAATCCTCTGAGTTTACTGGAAATTAAAATTGCTGAACTACAAGAAGCTAAACGTCAAAGGCAAGGTATGGCGGTTCAGGAATATATTCAGACAGATCCAGAGTCAAAACTCAAAACATCTCATCCGAGAAAACATCCTGAATGTAATTGTCATATATTAGCCATTCGGTTGTTATTGGAAGAACAAAAAATATCTAATATTTCTAAAGAAATTAATATTAGTAACCAAACCCTTTATTCTCACTGGAAGCGCAAATGTCTTCCCTTGTTACAAGAAATTAGTAGTAAATTTGGAGAACAATTATGACCCTAACTTTAGCAGAACCATTAACAGTTTTTTTGACTCCTGAAGCTCATCAATATGCAGGACAATTTGCGGCAGAACAAGCAACTCCAGAAAAAGGAAAACAAGTCTATCTAAATACTCTTGCTGTTGTGGCAGTGCAAATTTATTTAAAGTGGATAAATATTCAAACAGCTATTGATCAAAGTGATTGTTGGAATGGTGGTTCGAGGGAAATGTTTAATGTTGCGGACTTAGTTTTACCAAATATTGGCAAATTGGAATGTCGTCCGGTATTGCCTGGGGAAAAGGAATTTTATTTACCTCCAGAAGTTACCGAAAATAGAGTTGGTTATCTGGCAGTTCAATTTGGGGAAGATTTAAACCAAGTACAACTATTAGGATTTGTTTCTGCAAGAAAGATTGATAAATTTCAAGAGTCTATTTCACTGACAGAAATAGATTCTTTAGACACATTAATTGACGAAATTGAATGGTGTCAAAAATTTGTAAATTTACGGCAGTGGTTCGCCGGAATTTTCCAGGCAGAATGGCAACCTTCCGAATTATTGCCAGGTACTAATATGAGAAGTTCAACAATAGCTACTTCTGAATCTGAAGTACCAACTATTAGTTGTGGAAAGATTATTAATTGGGGTAGTGGAGCGACTCAGCGATCTACAGTATTAGTGGTAAAAGTAACAACTAAATTTGAGGAAGAAGAGGAAGGAATAGATATTTGTGTACGACTTTATCCTGTTGATGAAACTCTTTATTTACCTCCTGGTTTACAAGTGAAAATATTGGATGAGTCTGGTAATTCTGCTATGGAAGCTCAGACGAGGGAAAAAGATGATTGGATACAATTAGAATTTGGCTGTCAAAATCAAGAAAAATTTACTATAGAAATCAGTTTAGGGGAGCAAGTAATTAGAGAAAATTTTGTAGTTTGATACTATTTTCTTGAGTAGGGGATTCAATAATTAATA
>JBCDJM010000274.1:0-10785 GCA_038747755.1 Cyanobacteria bacterium P01_H01_bin.35 | reverse complement strand
GTAATTAATAATTAATAATTATTAATTAAATAATTGAGATTAAAAGCCTCCCCTTTCAAGGGGAAAAAAAATAAATTTTTTCCTGATTAGTGTCAATCCTCTCCCTTTTAGGGAGAGGTAATTATCAATTATCAATTATCAATTAATGAACCCTACCAGTCATACTTTTTCAGCAAACCCTAATGTATATAATAGGAAACTGGAGAAATGTATTTTGGTTTGTTCCTAGACTATCCTACATAAGCTTTTAGAATACTGTGGGATAAATTCTGTTCCTAATTTTTCACATATTATTAAAACATCCGGCCTCTCATCTTATTCGCAAACTCTGGTAATTTGAAAATAATTACTAACCCGATTTAGCATAAATTTAAGAGCAAGGCATGGCCATTATTTGGGAACTAGACTTCTACAGTCGTCCAATACTAGATGACAGACAAAAAAAACTTTGGGAACTATTAATTTGCGAAAGTCCCGTAGGCGTTAATGATTTGACAGACTCTTTGTATCGTTACTCAGAGTTTACAAGCAATCAAGAAGTAAACTCAATTTGGCTACGGAATGCTATAGAAAAAGCGATCGCTGATGCTCCCGAACCGCCTCAAAAAATACGCTTCTTCCGTCGCCAAATGAATAACATGATTACTAAAGCTTGTGGAGAATTGGCCATACCTACAGCCCTAAGTCGTCGCACTTATATACTTAACCAGTGGCTAGAACAACGAATGGAAGAAGTTTATCCGACTTATCCCAATTATCAAGGAGGAACAAATCCTTCTGTTCAATATATGAATTCTGCACCACAACCTTTACCAGATGCCTTAATTGGAGAAAAGTGGACATTTGTTAATTTAGAAGCTAGGGCTTTTGCAGAAATGTCAGAGTGGGATATTGATTTTGGAGAAGCTTTTCCCCTGAGTATGATGAATCTAGCACCTAATTCTCCTATTCCTGGTTTGATTATCTATTCATCTAGGGCAAAACCTTTAGCTGCTTGGATGTCAGGGTTAGAGTTAGCTTTTATCCAATTTAATTCTGCTTCTCCAGCTAGATTATTACTAAATACTGGAGGTGATGATTCTTGGATTTTAGCTAATCTGAGTAATGCATCAACTATTGCGGAAGCTGAAAGATTTTCTGAAGCAAAGTCAAAGGCTAAAAATGTTCATTTTCTGGCGGTACAGTCAAATCCAGAATCAGAATCATTTGCTGGATTTTGGTTATTACAAGAAATTAATATTTAGTTAAGCTTTGGGTACTGGACATTGGTACAATCCTACTAGCAATTCCATTGTCCAAAATCAAAAATCCCAAACAGAATGTTATGACCGAATTAGCAGAACAACTGCTAGAACTAGCTGCCAAAGCAGGTGCTGAGGCAGCAGAAGTATTTCAGGCGCAATCAAACTCCCAGCCCATATTTTTTGAAAGTAATAGACTCAAGCAACTAGAAAGTACCCAATCAGAAGGTACAGCACTCCGACTTTGGCGAAATGGACGTCCAGGACTAGCTGTAGCTCATGGACCTGTGACAGCTAAAGCTTTAGTAGAAAGAGCCATCTCTATCAGTAGTTTGAATGAACCAGAATATATTGAACTAGCCTCGAAGGCCAAAAATCGTCATTATCCCAACCAAGGGATATTTGTACCCGCAGAACAACTCGTAAAGTGGGGCAAAGAGGCGATCGCCTTAATTAGAGAATTTTATCCAGATGTAATTTGTAATGGAGAATGGGATTGTGAAATTGAATCTACCCGTTTAATCAATTCATTAGGACTAGATTGTAATCATATAGATACAACTTTAAGTGGTTATGTAGAAGTTGATTGGGTAAGGGGTGATGACTTCTTAAATATATCTGATGGTCAAGTTCAAAGAGATAGCCTCGACCCTAAGAAAGTCGCTAATCGTATCTTACAACGATTAAATTGGGCAAACAAGAATGTGGAGTCCCTTAGTGGTAGGATACCTATTCTATTTACAGCTAAAGCAGCAGACTTATTATGGAGTACCATATCACTAGCTCTGAATGGTAAACAGGTATTAGAAGGTGCTTCTCCTTGGAGCGATCGCCTAGGGGAACTTGTCACTAATAAACAAATTACTATTTCTCAACAACCAGAAGAGGGGCCATTTAGTTGTCCTTTTGACGATGAAGGTACTTTGACCCGCTCTATAGAATTTATTCAAAACGGTATTTTACAACTTTTTTATACGGACCGGACTACTGGCAGATTATTGGGTAGTGGAACTACTGGTAATGGTTTTCGACCAGGTTTAGGTAGGTATCCTACACCAGAATTATTTAATTTTATAGTTAAACCAGGAGAGCGATCACTAGAGGAATTAATAGGGATGTTGGATGATGGAATTATAGTGGATCAAATTCTAGGTGGTGGTGCTGGTATTTCTGGTGACTTTTCTATTAATGTTGAGCTTGGGTATCGTGTGAGAAAAGGTGAAATAGTTGGTAGAGTAAAAAATACTATGGTTGCTGGTAATGTTTATACAGCATTAAAGCAATTAGTAGAATTAGGAAATGATGGGGAATGGAATGGTTCTTGTTATACTCCTCATGTAATTGTAGAAGGATTATCTACTATCGGTAAAGTAGATTGAATTACTTGCAAAGCAAGAAGGAAGAGGGAAGAAGGAAGAAGACTTTAGTTATCTAGAAGAGAAGGAGTAAATATGGTCTGCTGAATAAATCTATAAAGCGATAATTTTCATAATTTTAATATAGAATTCGGTTATATAATATATGTTTATCATTCTTTCTATACTTCCTATACTTCAATATTAAATCTCCCTATTATCCCATATTCTTACCTCCCAAAACTATATAATATAAGAAGTATTTAACCAGATTTGATATAAGAGGTAAAGTTGATGGATTTTGAAAAATTTGAAATTTTAAGTTTTGATTGTTATGGAACACTGATTGATTGGGAAAGTGGTATCATTCCTGTTTTGAAAAATTTAGTTGCTAATCATCAAATCGATATTACTGAAGCACAACTACTAGAAATGTTTGCTAAATTTGAGTCAGAAGCAGAAGCTGGAGAATATAAAAAATATCGAGAAGTGCTCAAGGAAGTAATACATAAAATTTCCCAAGAACTAAATTTTCAGCCAACAGAATCAGAATTAAATAGTTTATCTAAATCCATTAAAAATTGGCTGCCTTTTCCAGATACAATCGCAGCTTTACAAAAGCTAAAAGAAAAATATCAGCTTGCCATAATTTCTAATATTGATGATGAATTATTTGCTGATAGTGCTAAACATTTACAAGTAGAGTTTGATTTTGTGATTACCGCAGCACAAGTTAAATCATATAAACCATCAAAAAATAACTTTGAAATATCAATTCAAAAAATGGCAATTGCACCAGAAAAACTATTGCATATTGCTCAAAGTATTTACCATGATATAGTACCAGCAAAAGCAATGGGATTATCAACAATTTGGGTAAATCGCCGACAAGGAAAAGAGGGATTTGGTGCAACTTTACCTGCTAGTGGTAAACCAGATTTAGAAGTACCAGATTTGAAAAATTTGGTAGATTTAATTTAAGAGGAAATAAGGAAAATAATTAGCTCGGATATCATTTATGAATAGAACAGATTATTTATAGAAAATTATAGATTTTTGCAGATCATCTTAGGTTTCTAAGAACGGACTTGCAGTTAACTGATAACGGATAATTGAAAAATAGATGGAAATAAGAATTTGCTTTATTGGAGACTCTTTTGTAAATGGCACGGGAGACCCCGATTATTTAGGTTGGACTGGTAGAATTTGCCAGACATTTTATAATCAAGGATATGATATTACATACTATAATCTCGGAGTTAGAAGAGAAACTAGCACTGATATTAAAAATCGTTGGTTTAGAGAAGTTTCTTGTCGTTTACCCCCAGAAGTTAGTGGTAGAATAATATTTTCTTTTGGTACAAATGACACTACTTTAGAAGCTGGTAAAACTCGTGTAGAAAGGAACCAATCGATAGAGAATACTCGCCAGATTTTAACTCAAGTTAAGCAGTTTTTCCCAGTATTAATGATAAGTCCTCCACCTGTGGATGATGCTCAACATAACATTAGGATTGCTAATTTATCTGACGATTTTTCGCAAGTCTGTCTGCAACTAAATATTCATTATTTAGATGTTTTTACACCATTAATAACTTCAGAAAATTGGCTGAAAGAAGTAAGACAAAATGATGGTGCTCACCCAAGATCGTCAGGTTATTGTGAGTTAGCAAGCTTAATAGAAAATTGGAGTGCATGGAAATCTTGGTTCTAGAAAAAATAACTTTCATTGTAAGTATTCAGCTTTTTCTGCCGAATGCTGTGCAAACAGCTTTTCGTATTTTCGTAAAGAATAAAGCAACTACTAAGATTAGCTGATGACCTTTTTTATCTCGGACTTTTAATTCTCCTTAGAGACTAATTCCTCCTAACACAATAATGAATTAATGGCTGATAGCTGATAGCTGATACCTCAATAGTTACCTTTCATTCGGACAAGTAATTTAGCAGGAAATGTAATTAATCTAAGAAAGTAATTATCGTGCTTTTTTAGCTTAATTATATTAATAGTAATAAATCAAAAAAAATACCAACTAAGGAGTAGAATCAAAAACAAATCTGCCAAAATAAAAGCCAACATTTTTTTATGTGGTATCAGCATATTCGAGAAGAAGCACAAACCTATCTAAAGACATTTGTTTATCCATACATAGGCTTTCTGACAAAGCCTCTAATAAGACCCAAATTTATAGCAGTTGTTGAAGCCAGCTTAATCGGAATAACTTCAGGATTAGCGGCCGTTACCCTCAAAGAAGGGGTGGGCTGGCTAGGTAGTTGGCGAATAGCAGCATCCCTCAAATTTCCCCCTTGGTTGTTACTACCTATTTTTGGCTTAATTGGAGGATTTCTCACAGGTGTATTAGTAAAACATTTAGCACCAGAAACTGGAGGGAGTGGAGTACCACAAGTAAAAGCAGCACTGGCAGGCATGAAAGTCCCCTTAAACTTCCAGATTGCTATTGTCAAAATGCTCACTACAATTTTGACAGTGGGTTCTGGACTAACACTAGGAAGACAAGGCCCAACTGTACAAATAGGTGCATCCTTGGCAGCTTGGATCAGTCGTTGGCTTCCTACTTCTCCTAGTTATAATCGTCAGTTAATTGCCTGTGGTGCTGCAGCGGGATTAGCTGCGGGCTTCAATGCTCCTATTGCTGGAGTTTTATTTGTAGTCGAAGACCTGATGCACGATGTTTCTGGCATCACCTTGGGTCCGGCAATTATTGCTTCATTTGTTGGTGCAGTTGTTTCCCAAATGCTAGGGGGAAAAAGTTTGTACTACAGCAGCGATCTAGACGAATCAATTACAGGATTTTTAGCTCCTCAAGAAATTCCTTTCTACATAATTTTAGGAATTTTAGCAGGGTTACTGGGAACAGCATTTAGTCGAGGTATTATTGCCACCTCAATATTTAATCAGCGTCAACTGAAATTAGAATTACCTTGGCGAATAGCCATTACCGGATTAATTAGTGGCTTAATAATCGCATTTTTACCAGAGCAGTTTCACAATCATAGTGGTTTAAGAGAATTATTAGGAAGTAATGAAGCTAACTTGAAATTGAGTTTCATCGCTTTTACAGCACACTTTGTCTTAACAATATTTGCTGCAGGTTCAGGTGCTCCTGGGGGATTATTTGCACCATCTTTAATTATTGGCTCTGCTTTAGGTCAGATAGTTGGGATTTGGCAAAATAATTTAGTTGGTATTGAACAACCAACAATTTTTGCTCTAGCAGGAATGGGTGCATTCTTTTGTGCTGTATCAAGAGCGCCTATCACAGCAGTAGTAGTTATTTTTGAACAGACACAAGACTTTCGTTTGGTGTTACCACTGATGATTGTTTCTATTGTGGCTTTATTGGTAGCAGAAAAGATAGATAAGAAATCTCTATCTGACCTAGTTTTAGATTTAAAAGGTCTCGAACTTAACAAAGAAACGTCAGCAAATGATTATTTGAGTAATATTCACGCCGATCAAGTGATGCACACTCCTGTGGAAACTCTTGATTTTAATTTAACTTTAGATGAAGTTAAGCAGAAATTTTCTAGTTCTAGTCATCGAGGCTTCCCTGTACTTGATAGTCAAGGTTGGCTGGTTGGTATCGTTACTCAAACAGATTTAGCCTACACTCGGAAACGTCAACTTTCAGGGAATCATCTTTTAAAAGACTTTATGACAGTCCATCCAATGACAGTTAAGACTAGAGATAATCTGAGCGAGGTTTTAAATCTTTTACATAGATACAGAATTAGTCGTTTACCTGTGATGGAAGGTCGTCATCTTGTGGGGATTATTACTGATACTGATATCATTAAAATAGAATCAGAGCAATTAATAGGGGAGACAAACTCAAGAACTAACCCTCCAGAACCTTCTTATGTAGTTTATCAAACACGAGCGCCTCAAATTGGTAATGGTAGGTTGTTAGTACCTTTGAGTAATCCTCGTACTGCCCCTGCATTATTAAGGTTGGCTGCTGTAATTGCTCGGCAACGCAATTATGAACTAGAATGTCTGCAAATTGTAATTGTGCCTCGTCAAAATTCTCCTGCTGAGACTGTGGTGGATACAACTGAGAGTCGTCGTTTGTTGGCAATGGCAGAACGCATAGCTACAGATTTGCAAATTCCAATCCATACTCAAGTGCGAGTTAGTCACGATATTGCTGATGCTATTTTGGAAACTGTTAAGGAGAGACATATATCTTTAATATTGATGGGTTGGAAGGGTGATATTGCACCAGGTCGTATTTTTGGGAGTATTGTGGATACTCTGATGCAACAAGCTATTTGTGAGGTTGTGGTAGTGAAGTGGGGTGGTGATAAATTTAGAGAAAGAGAAAAGTTTCCAGGTGTTGCTAATGAAAAATTTAACCCTAATTCTGATTATGTATACTCATTTTTAGGATGGCGACAATGGTTGGTACCTCTGAGAGATATTCCTACCCAAGCAGCAGCAGTTAAACTTTTGCCTGCTTTAGTTTCTTTAAGTGTGAAACCAGAAATTTTGCTATGTCAGGTTTCTACTCAATCTGTTGCTACTCCTAAGATTAAGGAAATGAAGCAAGCTGCTAGAATGCTGAAAAATAGGCTGCATACTGAGGTGATGGCTACTACAGTCTGTTCTAAATCTGTTTCAGAGGCTGTGGTTGATTTGGCTAATGCTCATCACTCTGATGTTGTGGTTATTGGTGCTAGTAAGGAGGGATTTTTGAGGCAAGCAATTAATGGTAACATTCCGGAGGCGATCGCTCGTGGTTGTAATTGTACTGTAATTTTAGTGCGAGCTGCGAATAGTCAATGATATTGCAGGGAATAGGGAACAGTTGAAAAAAGATTTCGGCTGTCTAAGATTCATCTCAATTTGGTTGATAAAATCGAAAAAGTGAGCATTGTGGATAGATTATGGCAGAAAAATCAAGGAACTTTTCTTCCTCCTGCCTCCTATATAATTCCCACTTCTCCTGACTCCTGACTACTGACTCCTACTCTTACCCATAAGACTTTTTCAGCAAGCCCTAATTAACTATTAATCAACCTCAAAGTGCAACTGATAAAGTCTTAAACTCGGATGTTCAGTTAAATACCAATGACAACCAATATTAGCAGGTGAAGGTCTTTTATTGAGTCGATACAAAAACATTGGTTCTTCTCTGAAAATCGCTTTCAAAATCAAATCTTCCCAGTCTTCATTGCCATGGTCAAAAATTAAATAAGACTTACCAATATATCCTGTTTTTATCAAAATCTTTAGTAACCATCCCACAATTTCCTCAGTTTTTTCTAGAGAAAATTCACTATCTGTTAAACCATAAGTTTCAACCTCTAGTTTTTCTGATTTAGGTTGTAGTGTTGCCAAGAAAGCTGATATAATTTTTTTTAATTTTTTCATATTTACAGACTCAACTCTGTATCTTTAATTCTACTAGCAACTCAGTTAAATAATGTCACAAATAATTCCTAAGCTGCACTTGTGAAATGAGAACCTGAAATGATTTTCAATCCTACATTCCACAATTCAAAACCTAGTATAATAGCTCTGGGTTTCCATCGGACTAGCGACCTATAGGAGGGGGAGGGCTGTTTTATTCTTGGTTAAGGTAGAGGGGGAGCACGGAGCAGGGAGCAGGGGAGAATTTTCCACCCTATATAGCACTACGCATTCAGGTTAGGACATTTATAAATCCTGGAACCGTTTAACAATCTACTATTCCCTACTCCCTACTCCCTACTCCCTAGCGCGTAGCGCTATACCCAGGATTTTCCCCAAATTTATTGATCGATAATTTTGATGTGGCAATTGATTTTTCAGAAATTCCGTTGATTTGACCAAGATTATGCAGGCAGCTTTTCCCTACCTCCACCCCGAAAAATCGCCAGTTTTTCGTGAATTTTCCGCAAATTCGGGTAATCGTGCCCCCAATTCTCATTCAGATCGATTAATTTATTTGACTTTGAAACAGCCCTGCTATAGGAGGGGAGGGTGGTCCCTAGTTGAAAAAATAAATTTAATTGTTTTTGGTTATCACAGACAATTTCCCCAGAATTACCGAGGAAAACCAGCTATAAAAGGTATAAATTTTAGTATTAATCAATTCCTATTGTTTCCGAGAGAAAATCGGCTGTAGATTTAACTAGAGCGATCGCATTCTCGTAGACCATTCTAGTTGGCCCTAAAACTCCCACACTTCCTAGAGGAATTGTCCCATTTCCATAGGTTGCAGAAACCAAGGCACAACCTTGAATCGGTTCCAAGGGGTTTTCTGAGCCAATTCTAACTTTCACCTGCTTATCTGTTTTTTTCCCGGTAGCTCCAAATATTAAAGGCCAGAGTTGCTCTTGTTTTTCTTCAAGTAGGTGAATAATAGTTTGGACTTGTTCCAGTTGGGAGAATTCTGGTAAACGCAATGCTTCTGCTATACCACTAATCATAATTCTGGTATAATCAGGTGTCTGAGAACGGAGAGTTAAATTTTCCAACAGATTTTTCATCGATTCAGTGTACTTCTCAAACTCCCGGTCTAGTTCACTCCAGTCCAATAAAGATAATTCTCCTATTGTCCGGTCTCGTAATTGGCTGTTCAAAAAATTTGATAATATCTGTAACTCTCTATCAATATCTTCTGGGTTGGAGAGTACGGAATTACCCTGTGAATTTTGTCGATCTTTTGTTTGATTTATTGCCCCCAAGTCCATCATTAGTGACTGAGTTTCATAAGTATTTGTCACCACAATTAGCATAATTTTTTCTGCTTCCACTTGTACCAATTGGAGGTGTCGTAGCTTGGCCGTGGAAGTCTGGGGCATTGTCACCAAAGAAATATAACCACTGAGAGTAGCTAAAATTTGAGCTGCTCCCTGAAGTACAGCCTCTAGGCGACCTTCTGGCCAATTCAGTTGTTTTTGTAAAAGTTCTTCAACTTCAAAAGCCAGATTTTCTGAAGGTTTCATTAATTGATCCACATATATTCGGTAGCCTGAGTCTGAGGGAACTCTTCCTGCTGAAGTATGAGGTTGATATAAAAGTCCACTTTTTTCTAAAAAGCTCATCCCATTGCGAATAGTCGCTGGACTAACACTGAGATTATACTCTTCTACTGCTACAAGGGATTTTGAGCCAACTGGCTCTGCTGTCGCAATATAGTGGCGAACTGTTGCCCAGAGAATATGTTGATGACGATTATTAAGCTTAACTTGCACTGACATGGATGTAGGGTAAGTATATCGGTAAGCTACCAGACAATAACAAAAAAAATTATCTTAAGATTATCTTAATTTAATCATAACATTAAAGTGATTTTTCTTAATATATATAATTTAGTGCTTTATTGTGATACGATTACACCTATATGTAAATAAATATGTAGCAAAACGAACTTTCCTAATACTAATCTGAAATCGCCGCTCCGTTAAATTTTCTATATCCAAATTAAATAGCTATAGTTAATAGCGAGGTATACTTTTATCTACTACCAATGAGTATGCATCTATACCACCAATAATATTTTTGACATTTGTAAAACCCTGACTCTTCAACCATTGGCACATTTGAGCGGAACGCATCCCATGGTGGCACAAAACCAAAGTTTCTCGCTCCAAGTCTAAATGGACATGAATTTGGTCTGACCATTTGGGAAACTGACTTAAGGGTAAAGCTTTAAAACCTTTGATAAAGGCTATTTCTACTTCTTGTGGCTCTCGAACATCTACTAATTGTAAATTTTCAGGAATACCATCTATTAGGCGACTTGCTAGGTCTTGGACAGTAATTTCAAGCATAGGTTCCTGGGAAAATTGTTGTGACATTTATATTAGATACAAGAATTAATTAATTTATTAATATAATACTGTAAACAAAATTACATAAAACTATATAAAACTATAGCAATCCTATTTTATTCATGTCAAAAATCTTACTGCTTTTTAGGGAACAGGAAAAACTTAACTGGTGGGGTTTCAGTTTTTTTTATTTAATTTTTGATTACCCGGAACCTATTTAAGATTGCTAGGACTTACCCATAGAAACTACCTGTAAGGGCAATTTCCTACGGAATGCTGTGCAAACATGAATTGCCTCTACAGAAAACGCAATTTTATAGATGTTTTGCGTAAGTCCTGATTGCTATATATAAAATTATATTATATAAAATTTTTTCATCATCTAATAAGCATTTCCGTACCGGAAT
>JBCDJM010000273.1:0-10818 GCA_038747755.1 Cyanobacteria bacterium P01_H01_bin.35 | reverse complement strand
CTAAAACAACCTTAGCATCAGCAGGAATAAATTTGAGTAATTCTTGGTGAACGAAAGTTTCTGAAAAATAAAATTTAGCTTGAGTCATTAGGTTTGGATTAAAAGTTTTCCTGATGGTGAAATAAATTTCTCACCCACTATCCATTATATGTATAAGGCAATTTATTAATTATTTAGTAAAAATTATAGCTATAATTTGTTGCTTTTTGTTTTTCTCTAATTTACTACTTTTTGATTATCTTCTAATCTTGACTTTGCTTACTATATGTAAATGTAAACAATAAACTAATGCAAAACTTAATTATCTGGTTAATAATATTTATAGTTAGCTTGTTCGTTCTGATCAAAGCTTCTGACTTCTTTACAGATGCAGCAGAAAAAATAGGTATATCTTTAGGAATTTCTCCTTTTTTAGTTGGGGTAACAATAGTATCAGTAGGAACTTCTCTCCCGGAGTTAATATCCTCTATGTTAGCGGTATATCAAAACTCCTCTGAAATTGTTTTTGGTAATGTTATAGGTTCTAATATTGCAAATATTTTCTTGATTATTGGTACTGCATCATTAATTAGTAGTCCTTTAAGAATACAATATGAACTAATCAATGTAGATTTACCACTATTTGTTGGTTCAGCTTTTTTACTAAGTTTAACTGTTTTAGACAATAACTTTTCTGTTAATGAAGCTATTATATGTATTTTGGGATATGTCGTCTATGTTCTATACACAATTAGTAGTGGTAAGGAAGAGCAAAAGTCAGGAGGCAAAAATAAATCTAAGAAAAGTTTACCACTAAGGCAAATAGTAATTGTGGTTGTAAGTTCATTATTTGTCTTTTTGGGTGCTAATTACACAATTGAATCTGTTACTAAAATTTCTGAGATACTAAATATAGGCAAGGAGCTAATTGCTTTAAGTGCTGTTGCTCTTGGTACATCATTACCAGAATTAATAGTTACTATTTCTGCGGCTAGAAAAGGAAACCCAGAAATTGCAGTGGGAAATGTTTTAGGTTCTAATATTTTTAACTCATTAATGGTGATGGGAATACCAAGATTTGCAGGTAATTTAGTAATTACCGAAGATGTTATTTCCAGTGGGTTATTAGTTTTATTAGCAGGAACAATATTATTCTTTTTTGTCACTCAAGATAAACAGGTGACTCGTTGGGAAGGATTGATATTTTTTCTGTTCTATGGATGGTTTATTGGTAACATATTTGGGTTTGTATAAGTAGGGTTTTCTGAAAAATTCTTATGAGTGAGGTAGAACTCAGAAGTCAGGAGTTGGGAAAAATGAGAATTATAGAGGAGGTGAGATGTAAGAATTTAGCAGTCAGCTAGCTTCTTGCGGAGGAACTACGTTAACAGCTATCAGCTTCAATTAACTTTAAAAGAGGAAAAAGCTATTCAGAGATTTTAAAGAATTAAAAGTATGGGTAAAAGTCTATCTGTTCACCTTAATAGTCTATCGAGCTACATTGTTAATTAAAAAGCTATTTGCGTAGCATTCCGCAGGAAAGGAAGAGCTAAACGCTAATAGCTGAATGCTTACGGTGAGATTAAGAATTGTCTCTTGATTTTTCTATATTTGTCTGCTCAAAATGCTAACTTTTCGAGTTTTTTAGATATCAAAGTTGTTACTTTTTTCGATCCTTAAAAGGTAAGCCTTTATCTGTAAATTTTTTGGGAGTTAATTAGCAAAAATCAAGTACCTAGACATAATTCAGAAATATTAATGATTTGGCAGAAGAAGGAATTTTTCAGCAAACCCTAAATAGTAACTGGGGAATCAACATAAATATTTGGTTCTTGCATATTAAACTCTATGCCAAATTTTTTTAGTTCCTTAGAAAAATTCTGATTTGCAACTTCCAATAGTTGCTTCCTTAGTTGAATAGAATTTTCACTAGAACCAAGAATAAAAAATGTCATTCTGGCACGACTTTTATGCGTAGCCTCATGGTCAAATATAGTTATTTTCATACTACCTGGTTCTATGCCAAATAAAGAATCTTTACTATTTATAGCTACTTGTTGAACAAGAGCTTCTTCCTGTTCCGTAAGTTTTTTAGTAAAGTCTAAATATAATAAAACCATCACTTTTTTACCACGCGTAATATTCTCTATTGCTGCATCAGCTAATTTATTATTGGGAATAATATATAGAGTACCTGTTGCAGCTACCCTAACTTTAGTAGAACGCAAACCAATAGATTCTACTCTACCGTAAATTTCGCCCGATCCTAATGAGCAACGAATATAATTTCCAGGAATAAAAGGACGATCTAAAAATAAAACTATCGTACCAAAAAATTGTTCCAAGGTTTTAGAAGCTGAAAAACTAATAGCTATTCCACCAATAGATACACCAGCTAACAAACCTGTTAGGGGAAACTTTTGACTTTGAGCATAGCTTACTAATGCTACAAATCCAATAATTATATTTGCTATAGTTTCAAATACTAGGAGCAATTCATTTTCTAAACCTGATTTAGAAATAATTTCAATTCCATAAATTCTTACCAGTTGAGGAAATATTCGAGAAGCTAACCATGCAAGACTAGCAACTACAGAAAAAACTATTAATGGATGAAAGAATTTATAGAATTGTTGATAATCTATTAACCAAGCTGAGGATAGAGAAATTAATAGACAAGTTCCTGCAAGTTGAAAAGGTTTTTTTAGTGGATGAAGAAAATTATTGGTAATTTCTTGCCTTGCGCCAGGGATAAAATTTTTAATAACTATACTCAATATTACTGATGTATATTGTCCTATTAATATCGCTCCCAAAGCAAAGACAACAAAAATCAAATAATTAGGAATCCTAGTAGCATCCAAAGAAATAAATATCTGATTTACTTGGTTAATTATATCTGAGAAAAACATACAGTAGTTTCCTAGTTGATGAAGTACATATATTTATAGCTTTATAACCTAAAAAATAGAAAATAAGTAAAAAATATTCATTCTGTAAATTAAATGACATTAATTTTGTATTTACTGCATTAACTTATAGGGTGCATCTCATCTTTGCTAAAATACTTTTTTCCTATTCCCTATCCCCTGTTCCCTGTTCTCTCTTCCCTCTTCCCTAAAAGTGATAAATTTTTGGCTTTATTCAAAATTGAGATGCACCAAACTTATAATATTTATATTGCATTAATTCTGCTGATTGAAAACTAATTTATGCTTTAGTCTTTGTGCCAAACTTTCTAATACTTAAAACTTATACCATTTTCATAAAATATTGTTACAGTGACAGAACAGTTAAAAAGAGATAGAGAACGCCGAAATCAGGAAAGATAAATAGACAAAAAATGGAGGAAAAAGCTTTAATTTTGACAATAAATAGAAGCCATAAAGTATTAAACTATAGGAATAAATCAAAAATTGGAATGTAACAGCCTTTTTTGAACTTGGTATTACTAGATTAGATAAGCATTCAGCCGTCAGCTATCAGCTTTGAGTTACAGAGCTTTCCGTGAAGAAAAATTCAGAAAAACAACTGTACCTCATGACTTGGGAAATTGCTATATTAACTTATTATCAAACTCAATAAGAAATTAGTCTCTAAAGAGAGAAATATAAATGAAATTGGTCATCGCTAACCTGAAAATTGCTTGATTCTTTAAACAAAAGGATTTTTTTTCTTTTTTCTCCATGAATGGAGAGGCTTTATACCTTGATTTTCCGGTAATTTTTTTGCCCAACTCTTGTCATAAATGCTAACTTTTTGAGCATGAAAATCTGAAAACCAGGTACTTTTTCAAGACCTAAAAAGGCACTTACCTCTATCTGTCAATGTTTTTATATTTAATCAGCAAGCTCTAAATATTTTGTTTTATACCAATTCCCAAAAGTAGTGCTATACTTTAGCAATATTTCAGTTATCAACTAATCAGTGCCAGTATAATCACTTTTTTGTTGATTTTGGCTAGATTAATGTTAATTATTATTCCTTTTGCTTCTGCCTCACTCCCCTACTCCCCTACTCAAGAAAATGTAGAAAAGTTTTTGATAAATAGTATTAGACCGTAATTGGTGAATCTACATAAATACTTGGTTGCTCTATATCAAAAGCAATACCATATTCCTTAAGTTTCAAAGTAATTCTTTGACTAGCATTATCCAACATTTGACGACGTAAATCCATAGATACTTTACCAGAACCTAAGATAAAAAATGTAATTTGGGCTTGAGTAATATTTTCTGATTTGGAACTCGACAAACTTTTAAAATTAATATCAGTATTACGAGGATCAACACCAAATATATCACTGGTACTTGTTAAGATAACTTGGCGTATTAATGCTTGTTCTTCAATATCTACATAACGATAAAAAGTTAAGTATAAAATAGACATAACTTTCTTTGCTGCACTAAAGTTTTCAATATTTACTTGTGTCAGAGAATTATTAGGAATAATAATTAATGTACCTTTACCAGAAGAACGAATTTTAGTTGAGCGTAAACCAATAGATTCTACTCTACCAAAAGTACCATCGGGAAGACCAATATAGTCATCAATTACAAAAGGTCTATCTATATAAAGAACTATTCCACCAAGTAATTGACTTAAAGTATTTTGGGAAGCAAACGCAACTGCTACACCTCCTATTCCCAAACTAGCAATTAAACCAAATACATTCACTTGATGAGTTTGAGCAAAAATGATAATAGCTAGAACAATAATAATAAAGTTCGCCAGAAATTTACCTACTATAAATAAGTCACTATTAGCTTTACGATCGCTTCTGAACGCTGCTTCTATTAAATAGATATCAAAAAATTGTTTAACAAATTTAAAACCTAACCAAGTAGTGGCAATAGTTAAGATTGAACTTAGGATTATTTCCAGGATATATAACTCCGAGTATGGTGTAACAGCTAGAAGAGTTATCTCAGATATTGCTAAAGCAATGACTATTCCAATGAAAAATTTATTCGGGAATATAATAATCTTATATGCTTCCGCAATTTCCGTAGATACTATTTTTCCTATTAGTTCAGGTAGTTTACGAATTCCCAGAATTGCCACTATTGAAATTACTCCTATTGCAAGTAAGCGGAAAATGCTACTAACATCTATAACTATCTCTTTGGGAAAATTAAAATAATCTAGCATAGATAATCTAACTTCAATATTAATCTTTAATTTTTAATTGATGATACTTTAAAATTTATAAATTTTATTTATAAAAACATTTGCCTTTAAGGTAGCGATCGCTTCATACATATTCCTAGTTCAAGAAGAGAATGGCGATCGCTAAATAGAACATAATCTTATCGTTTTAGCAGTACTAATATATCTTGATTTTATTTACTTAGTTAGGAAAATCAGGAATAACCCATTGAGGAGGAGCCATTCTTTTTTTCATTACTGCTTCTTCAGCCATTTCTAGCATTTTATCTAAAGAAGAGTATAATCAATAAACTTTGATGTTTCTGCTGCATATTCCCTGTTAGGGCAGCGAACCTCTAGAACGCAGCCATTCACACAAGCTTCTGCACAATTTATAGTATTTTCCATCATCTTATCCTCTGGTAGTTGAGTAGTTTCCTAGTAGACAAACTTTTTGAGTTATCCAGTTCAGAAATTAATCATTATTTGATTAACTATAGCAATCCTCTAATATATTCATGGCCAAAATCTTACTGCTTTTTAGGGAACACTTAACTGGCAACAGGCAACAGGTGGGAGTTTCAACTTTTTTATTTACTTTTTGATTACCCGCAACATAAGCAGGGATTGCTATAACTCCTAACTCCTGACTCCTGACTCCTAACAATGGATTTAGTTGTCTACTCAACTGAAAAGCGCTGTAAATTATCAATTATTTCCCCCTACTCCCTACCGAGTAAAAAATATGTATTCATATTTCCCTTGCCCTTAATCATAATACTTCCTCTTGACTCAAATATATATTTACCTTTTAAATGATCGTAGGTCGATTTTGTAACTTGAATCTTATCAGGTTTACCATGAGATTCCATGCGACTTGCAGTATTAACTGCATCACCCCAGAGGTCATAAATAAACTTTTTCCTACCAATAACACCAGCAATAACAGGACCAGTATTAATGCCAGTTCTAATACTAAGTTGCATATTATTTTTTTGATTAAAATAAGCAATTGCTGTCTGCATATCCAAAGCCATTTCAGCAATTGCCTCAACATGATCTTGCCTTGGTTCTGGTAAACCTCCAACCACCATATAAGCATCTCCAATAGTTTTAATTTTTTCCAAACAATATCTATCAGTCAACTCATCAAAGCAAGAAAATATTTCATTTAGCAAATTAACTAATTCTGGAGGATTAATCCTTTCTGATAGCTCAGTAAACCCTACTAAATCTGCAAATAAAATAGTAACTTCTGCAAAACCTTCAGCAATATCTTTTTGCCCTTCCTTTAATTTTTCTGCAATAGTTTTTGGCAAAATATTTAACAACAATCTTTCCGATTTTTCTTGTTCAGCATATAATACTTCTTCTGCTTTTTGGCGTCGATCAATTTCTGTAGAGACTCGCTCAAACATTTGATTAAAAGCTATCATCACCTCTCCCAATTCATCCTGACGCTGAACAGAAACAGAATAAAATTTCACCCGCTCACCATTTTTACTCAAAGCTTCTCCAGCAGCAATTAAGTCATCTCTTAACTTCAAAATAGGGTTAATTAATGTGACTCCTAATACCTCCATTGTTACCACAGTCACGAAAACAGAGATAACTATTACAAGCACTGTAATTCTACCAATATAAGCATATAATTCTCGTTGAATTTTAGAAGCATCGTGACGAGCAATCAATGTGTAATTTATTCCCAAATAATCTGCAGATAATGCCACATCATATCGTTTACCATCTTGACTCCTAACACGGAGAGTATCTTTGTCCCCAAGATCGGAAAAATCTATTTCTGGAGCTTCACCAATAGTTTCAATTAATTCCCCTTGAGAATCATAAATTGTGACTCCCAAAATTACAGAATCTTCCGTTAATGTTTTTACCTTCATCTGAAAGATACCATCAGATGTCATACTGGTTTCAGTTAAAAGTACAATAGAATTAAAAATTGCTCCAGAAACATCTTCTAATTGGTGAAGTAGTTCCTCTTCTCGCCTATAATAAGATGGAATTAAAATTAAAGTCTCAATTACTACAATACTGGCAAATATCCACAAGACTATTTTTCTGGATAAACGCGCTCTCAAAGAACAAAATAATCTGGAAATTTTAGGAAACATATACAATTTATTTGTTGGGAAATTTACTAAAAGCTCCCACAGCTTACCCTCAAATAACGCCTTTAAATATTAGTTACCAGTTACCAGTTATCAATTATCAATTATCAGTTCTGGGTTTAGTAGGATGCAAGAAAATCTTATATCATTTATTAATTATCAGTTCTGGATTTAGTAGGAGGTAAGAAAATCCTAAATTACCTTATTATACCAGTTTGAAAAAAGAAGGTTACGATTAACAAAGTCATAAGTCAGAAGTTATTTTTGTAACGAAGATTAGAGCTACCCTCCAAAAATATTACGCCTTAAAAGGCGGGGTTTTAGACCCATATTATTTTGATAATAAGGACTCTTAAAAGACAAGAGTAAAAATATATATTTGATGAAAAATATAAATTAAAATAGACAAATAGTATTAAACCTATTCATTACTGGCTCCTGAATCCTCAGAAGTAGCCCAGCTATTTGTAGCAAACATTTATAAAACTGGTATTAATAAGTGAGTCTGCTTGAATAACATTTTAAAAAAATAATGTTACAAATAATACAGGTATAAAAAGACTTGAAAAGACTTAACAGGAGATATCTCTTTGACTAAAAAGATGAGTTATGAACAAAGAGATGGCATCAAAGCTAAGTACCAGGACAGAATTAATTTGGCATTTTTTATTACTCTGTCATAGAGCTATCAAGGGATAAAAACAAATTTATATATAAATAATTTGGCGTTACACAATTAGGAATCATGAAATCTGAAAGTAAATATTTTGGGTGCATTTCAATTTTGAATAAAGCCAAAAATTTATCACTTTTAGGGAACAGGGAACACGGAACAGGGGATAGGGAATAGGAAAAAAGTATTTTGGCAAATATGAGATGCACCCAATATTTTTGGATAATTCTTTCCTCAATGTATGTACAGTTGAAAATTTATTATCATTCTTTAACGCGCAACCCCAATAATTTTGTCTACCTACTTATTCATTACTTTACGTCGCGAATTTGATGGTTCCCCTACCTTAACTCCTCAAACTCCTCCTCTAGCTATTTATAGTAAACATTTATTAAATTAGTATAACTTTTACTAAAAAAGTATGCATGAATTTGGGTAGGAGTCAGCAATCATAAATCAGGAGTTGGAAAGAAGTTTTTTCCCTAACTAAGTAGAGATGATTCCCACTCTTGTTTTGGCTAAAAACTTACATTATTCGGAATTTAATACCTAAAATTAGTAATCTTCAAAAATAAAACCGATATCCAGAAAAAGATTGACCAGATATCAGTTTTAAATGTACATAAAAACCCAAACTATTGACAAATCAACTTTGGTCTAACTTACTACTACTCGGTTAAGTAACTCATAAAGAAGAGAGTTAATAAAACCTAGTGCTACAGCACCAATTAAGGCACTCCAAAATCCCCAACGTAAACGAAATCCACTTACAAACCAGGCAGCCAAACCAAAGATAGCCATATTCATAAGTAGAGTAAAAATAAAACCTGAAAGTACAATTTTAATAGGCAAAGCTAAAGCAACTAAAATCGGACGAACAAGAGCATTTAATAACCCAAAAACCGCCGAAGAAGTCAAGGCGATTTTAAAATCATCAATTTCGACTCCTGTAGGTAACTTAGAAATAATAAATAAACTAACAGCAGTAACAAACCACAGAATCAAAAGTTCTACAATACTCATTTTTTTCTCCTTAATTAACTAGGTAAGCTAATACGCATTTTAAATGCGTATTAGCAAGTCAGAATTTAGAAGTCATAATTCAGAAGTAATAAGGGTTTTTCTTTGAATGATTCACACAACAATAAGTCGTTTAAATGCACAAAAGCTTATCAGCTTTTAGCAGCTTTGGTTAAAACCCAAGGCTATTTTATTCTAGAATCAAGTGAAGATTTTAGTAGCTTTTAGAGATTAGTTAATAAGCTAAGACGCATTTTAAATGCGTCTTAGGAAGTCATAAATTAGAAGTCATAAGTCAGCAGTAATAACGCTTTTCTTTTAATTAGGCAAACCACAATAAGTCGTTTAAATGCACAAAAGCTTATAACCTTCAATTTTGGAAAAGGCATATTTTCTTGAATGCACAAAAAGTCAGAAATTAGAACGGAATAGTCTTGGGTTAAAATCCCCTCTGCTAACTTTAAAAAAGCAATTTTGCTGATTACTGACTGCTGAACGCTGACCGCTTCTTTAAAAGAAATCTAAACATTGAATCGGAAGAGCATAACATCCCCTTCCTTTACAAGATAATCCTTACCTTCACTCCTAAGTAAACCTTTTTCCTTAGCAGCAGTCATTGAACCAGTAGCTACTAAATCCTCATAAGCAATTGTTTCTGCTCGAATAAAACCCCGTTCAAAATCTGTATGAATCACCCCCGCAGCTTGAGGAGCTAACATTCCAGCCTTAATCGTCCAAGCTTTTGTTTCTTTCTCTCCAGTAGTAAAATAAGTACGCAATCCCAATAATTCATAAGTTGCTTTAATCAGAGATTTTAACCCACCTTCTTCTACTCCTAAAGATTCTAAATAATCTGCTCTTTCTTCCTCTGGTAACTCTATTAATTCTGATTCTACCTGAGCTGAAATTACTACAACTTGAGCATTTTCAATAGCAGCAATATTACCTACTTGCTTAACCCAATCATTCCCAGTAGCCAACTCATCCTCAGACACATTAGCAGCATAAATTATTGGTTTTGAAGTCAGCAAATTTAGAGGCTTAATTAAGAAAAATTCCTCTTCATTTAAACCAGCCATTCTCACCGACTTACCTTCATTTAAAACACCCTCTAATTTTGTCAAAACTTCCAATTCTGTCTGAGCATCCTTACTGGTACGAGCTTGTTTTTTAGTCCGTTCAATTCGGCGTTCAACCTGAGCTAAATCAGACAACGCCAACTCTAAATTAATTACCTCAATATCCCGTACCGGATCTACGGAACCAGAAACATGAATAATATCCTCACTATCAAAACAACGAACTACTTGAACAATAGCATCAACCTCTCGAATATTAGACAGAAATTGATTACCCAATCCCTCTCCCTTACTAGCACCTTTCACCAAACCAGCAATATCAACAAACTCAATTCTAGTAGGAATAGTTTGAATAGAATTAGATATTTTAGTCAGCACATTTAACCGCTTATCTGGCACCGCCACCACTCCAACATTAGGTTCAATTGTGCAGAATGGAAAGTTAGCAGCTTCAGCCTTCGCATTAGCAACCAAAGCATTAAATAAGGTAGATTTTCCTACGTTTGGTAGTCCAACAATTCCAGCTCTGAGCATAAATTTAAGTCAAAAATTAAAAGTCAAAATTCAAATAAATGATATTCCTAAATATCTCAGGATATTGCTTAATAAATCCATTTCATACTCAGGAGGTTAGCTATGAAAATTATTATTTGTTTACTACTAACCACAAAGGGAAAAAGTTTACTTTTTGAGGTAATTCGACAAATAATTATATTGCTAGATTTAATGCTAATAAAATATATTACTTCAATTAATCTAGACTCAAAGTTTAGTTTACCAATCTTACCTTCTT
>JBCDJM010000272.1:0-10835 GCA_038747755.1 Cyanobacteria bacterium P01_H01_bin.35 | reverse complement strand
TAAGAATCTTTTAGCAGTACATGAGTCATGCCACGATTATATCCACATGGGCAAAAGGCCAAAAGCCTAAGATTATCTAGGAGCCGTGATGCGGTGAAAGTCGCACGTCCGGTTCTGAAGGAGAGGTGCGAGGGATAATACCCTCCATCGACTCTAACAGTATTAGAAATTAACCAATGCCTAAAATTTTGGCAATATTTAACCTATCTTAATTTTAAAATTGTAAAGTCAAAGTTTTCTGTCTATAATAAATAGACTTTTGACTGTCTTGAGTGTGTCTTACATTCTGTTGGCGAAGCCTTTCCGCAGGAAATGGGGACTTCAGAATTACACACTCGATGCATGACTTCCGTGAAACGGTATTAAGTACAGATTTGTTGTAGAGTCTTGGCAAAGTTTGGGTAAGAAATACTCGCAGCTTCAGCCTGATGAATATTAGTAATGCCAGTGGCATTTAATGCAGCGATCGCTAAACTCATAGCTATTCGATGGTCCCCATCACTTTCAACATCCGTACCAGTTATAGAAATACCACCAGTAATTTCCAAACCATCAGGTAGTTCTGTAACTCTGGCTCCTAATTTTTGGAGCTGGGTGGCCATAACTGCTAGGCGATCGCTCTCTTTAACGCGCAACTCAGCAGCATCCCGAATTACAGTTGTCCCTTCAGCAAACATAGCAGCTACGGCCAAAATAGGAATTTCATCAATTAATCTGGGAATTATAGAACCAGAAAATTCACAAGCTTTTAATGGACTATAACGTACCCGTAAATCTGCTACAGGTTCTCCTGCTACAACTCGCTGATTTTCCTGTATAATATCCGCCTCCATTTTTTCCAAGACTTCTAAGATACCTGTACGGGTAGGATTAACACCAACATTTTCAATTACCAGTTCTGACCCAGGTATAATAGCTGCTGCTACTAACCAAAAAGCTGCGGAACTAATATCACCAGGCACAACCACATCTTGGCCTTTAAGTTTAGCTGGACCTGTCACCGTCACACTATTTGTTTCTGGGTCAACTTGAATGTCTGCTCCAAAAGCTTTTAACATTCTTTCACTATGGTCTCGTGATAGAGCAGGTTCAGTTACAGTAGTTTTTCCCTCTGCCATTAAACCAGCAAACAAAATACAAGATTTCACCTGGCCTGAAGCAATGGGAGAATGATAATGGATTGGTCGTAACTTTTGTCCCTGAATCGCCAGAGGGGCCAAACTGTTCCCTTTTCTACCCCAAATTTGAGCGCCCATTTGTGTAAGGGGCTGAATAACACGGGACATTGGGCGTTGTACTAAGGAGCTATCTCCTGTAACAGCAAAGAAATGTTCAGGATGGGATGCCAAAATACCTAACATGAGTCGCATTGTAGTGCCAGAATTACCACAGTCTAAAACACGAGATGGTTCTGTCAGATTACCTACTCCTACGCCATGAACTTCTACTAAATCTGTATTAAGCTGAGAGATATTAGCACCAAGAAGTGAAAAACATCCAGCAGTGGTACGGGGATCTTCTCCTAGAAGTAAACCTTGAATATTAGTTTGGCCTTGAGCGATCGCTCCTAGCATCAGAGCGCGATGAGAAATTGATTTATCTCCAGGAATTGAAATATTACCTTTGAGACATAGACCATTATTTGGTCTTTGAATTATCAAAGTTTCCTGACTATTTGTAATTTTTGTACTAACTACGGCAGCTATCATAAAAGTAACTATAATTTTGCAGACCTACTTATTATATAGAACCTATTGAGGATCTATTTAAAAATAGAGGAAGAGTAGTGGTTTAGGGGAGTAGTGGTTTAGGGGTGTGTTTGAGTATTTTTCAATGTTTTTTCTGTATTATTTCTTCCCCCTGATAACTCTGAATCTCAACAATTTAATTGCTGGCAAAGATATTAAATGGCTTATTATATAGATAGAGTGTGGAAAGTTAATATAGTGGGCAATTTAAACTTAACTAATGTAAGCATTCAGCTCTCAGCTATTGCTTTTAGTGCGTATAGGAAAGCTTTATTAATGAAGTCAGAAAAATCTGACTCCAAAAGCTAGCCCTCTTGATCTTAAAGTCTATATTTATTTAAACCCCGTCCTTAAGCGCAGGTTTTTCTTGCTGATTGCTGACTGCTAATAGCTGAATGCTTGCTAACTAATCCACTAAATAACAAAGCTAATACGCATTTTAAATCCGTATTAGCAAGTCAAAAGTAAAAATTAATAAGGGTTTTCTTCTTAACTAGGCATACAACAAATAAGTGGTTTAAATGCCTAAAAGCTTAGTAAATATTATACACTAAATCAGTTTATTATTTCTGCTTGAGGCAGAACTTTTTAGCAGACCCTAAAAAGTTTTTTAGTGAAGAGAGGTAAGAAGCAACAGTTCATACAAAATCTGGTTAATAAAAGATAAAGATATAGCACTTCCCATGCTTGTGAGGTACAAAGTTTTTTAACTTTAGGAATCAGGATTCGTAGGGGCCATTTCCGTTCCGGAATACTTTCCTTCGGAATGCTCTGCAAACGTAAACGCGTAATTAGGAGCATTCCGTAGTAAATCGCCCGTACAGAAGACATGAGTTAAATATAAGGTGTATTAGCTGTACCTTATGAGTCCGATAAATCCTATATTTGATATTATATTAGCGTTAAGTTCTCCCTGTAGGTATTTTACATCCTATTTGAGTCTCTGCATCAAAATGATACTCTATAAACCAGATTTAATATAAGAGTTAATTCAAATCTCTATTGATTTAAAAAATTGAAACACAAGAAAAAAAATGCAACTAAACTCAATACATTTACTACGATTTACTACTAGGTGAGGTTCAGAGATACATAAATTTTCATCTTGTTTTGTAAATAAGTATATCTTGTACCTAAGTATCTATATGTGGTACGATAAAAATGTATAAAAATTCAGGATTTATGGCAATAGCTCATATCTTGATAAAATTAAGGAGTCAGAAGTTCAGAATCAATAATTGAATATAGTTTTTTTCTGTAACTACTATGTTGATAATTTTAATGTATTCTTTGACAATTAATAATTAATAGTAATTGTATCTGTTCCTGGTGTGAGTATCAATCAAGAATCTCCTGTTAAATTTCTTCCTTACTGTCTCATAGGTCTTTGATTTAAGCCACCAGTATCATTTCAGTTAGCCTTCTCGATCAGAACTTCCCATTTCATGTCGCGTAGCGAAACACTTATTAGTTGTTACTACCTGAAGCTTTATTGGGAAGCAAGAAAAGCAAAAATTTCCTTTTTTATTTCCTTCAAAGGCAAAAAAATTGACCTTATTTATTGGTCAAGAAAACGATAACTAATCAATTAACAATCACAACCAGAGAATATATATGCTAACTTATCAACGTAAGCCTGTAAGTCTATCATTAATATCAACAGACTTGCCAATTTGGTCTATGGTTGAAACTGCAGCCACTCTTTATCACAAAGATCGAGACCAATTCCATATATTATTGCATGAACCTGCAATTACCGACAGAGAAACATCCTGTATGGAGGAATTACCCATATTGCCAAATGTGCCTAAACCAAGACTTTTGTGGCTAGAAGTTTCTCCCTCTAGAATCATTATGACGATGCAAGGAAACGGTAAATATTGTTACCGCCATGTCTGGGAAAGAGGAGTATATGGCATCTGTCGTTATTGGCTTCAAGACGATTCATTAAATTTACATTATCAGTTGCGAATGCGTAACTTTACCCGTAATTTATTTGTTGAGGGAAGACCAATTCCAGATTATCTGCGCCTAGAATATGAACTATGGTCTCAAAAGTTACGCATGGGACATTATGTACTAGAGCTAGAAATTCATCACTAAATAGAGCTTGCTGAATAAGTCTTTTAGTAGGGAGTTAGGAGTCAAGAGTTAGGAGCCAGGATTCAGATAGAATCCGGGTAATTAGTTATGGTATTACTGAGAAGTAAGGAGTAAGGAGTAAGGAAGGATTATGGAGCATGAATTTTTGGTAGTGCATCAAGAAAGTGTGGGAATAGTAATATAATCATTGTCCCTAAATACTTTCTATTAGATTTGGGTTCATAGTCGCAAAGAAAATACTGCTGCACAAAGAGCTAATGGCGTTGGCGGGGCAAGTGCGGCAGCTATATCTCTCCTTGGAGTTGGAACGACATAATTATTTATCCCACACTTTGCTGATGCACTACCGAATTTTTCAATTAGTATTCATGCTTAACATATGTATTAAGATGAAGTAATGAGTGCGATTACTGTATAACCGGATTTTATATCAGGAGCCAGGAGCCAGGAGGAATGGGAATTATAAAGTAGTGCTGTGTCAAGCCTTAAATGCTACTTTAGAAAAATGGTAGGATGCTGATTTTTCAAAGCTTTTACTTAAAAATCTAATACACCATTTTAAGCTTGTCACCCCGTGAGAGTGGACTGACACACCTTAAATGGTGCAATAGTAGGGGCGGGTTTTAGTGAAAATTTTCATGCCTACCCTAAGATTTATATAAACCCGCCCTAATGCACAGTTTTAGCTGTGTCAGTCCAGTAGGTAGTCAGAAAAATAGTCCCTTAATTTTTCTGCCTTGCGTTACCCCAAGATGCTGACTTTTTCAGATATAGCAGTCGAAGCAAAGATTAGGATATTTCTAAATCCTGTTAGCGGAGCTTTTCCCTATACGAAAAATCCTTTGACAGTTTACTATTCCCTATTCCCTATTCCCTATTCCCTATTCCCTATTAGCGCTTTGCGTAGTGCTTATATCAACTGAAAAGCTGGTACTTTTTCCAGACCTAAAATAGCTAAAACCTTTATATTTGAAGGCTTTGATATTTAATCAGCAAACCCTAAATACTTTACTTTAGCTTTCTCAAGGCTAATTTTATTTAGGTAATTAGTGTGGTAATCAATTATCTTGGCAGTAAGTAATTAGCTTTTCTAGAGAGATATCTTGATTTACCGCTACTTTATTTGCCTGTTCCCCAGCTTGGGTGACTTGAGTTTTGGCCTGATTAAATTTTTTTCTACCTTCTAATGAAGCTTCTACTTGTGTGCTAGTTTTAAGACCTAGACTCATATCAATGAAAGCTTGAGAAAGTTCTCTAAAAGTTTGAGAGAATTCATTTTGAAATTGCTGGAGATTTTCATCCTTAAGTTCTAGAGCTTCTAACTCCTGAACAATTTCTTCTAACTCTTCTCCAAGTTTATTAGTTGTTGTCGCATCATAAGAAGTCTTCGCATTAATAAGAGTATTACCCTTGTTAATAGTAGAAATCAATAGATTACACTGGACAACTCTACTAGGGCCACAACCAGCGATCGATAAAAAGACTACAATAATGCCACAAATAATTTTTAATTTACGAAACATATTTTAAAATTGTGCAAAATCGATCTAGGAGGTACACCTTACAAGCAAAAAATCTGGCTCAAAAATAGTAAATATGTCCAAAACACCCAACAACCTTGATACTAATCCTACAAATAATTTTCCCATTGTAATTTCTCTTGGATTGGGATTGTTAACACTAAGTTTATCCTGGCGGTTCTTCGCCATTATAGTTATTGCTTCTGGACTAACTTGGACTTTTAGGCATTATCGGGAACAACAGAAACATCAACAAGATGCCTTGAATACTCTATTCTATAAGTTAATTCAGGAAAATCAGGGACATATTACAGCTTTAGACTTAGCCATGAACTCTCAACTATCAGGAAAAGTTGTCCAAGAGTTTCTTGATGAAAGAGCCAAAGAATTTGGTGCTGAGTTAGAAATTACAGAGCAAGGTAGTTTATTATACTATTTTCCTACTGCTGTGTCTCTAGTTGCTGGTCAAGCAAAAGAGGAATTTGAATTATCTACGGATCAAATTTTAGGATACAATAATAGACTAGCCTCAGAAAAAATTATTGAAAAAGTTTCAAATCCTTGGACTTCACCACAGTATTCCCAGGTAAATTGTAGCCTCAAATTTGAGCCTAAAAATAACGAGTTGGAGGCTAGAAGTAAAGCAGTTTCTAGGTTTCTGACACAGAAAGAATTAGCAACTCGACTAAATGTTCATGCCAGCACTATTAGTAAGCGGAAAACAAAACCTGATTTTGGTCAGTGGAGTAGTCAAAAAGATCCAGAATCAATTCCATGGAAATATTTAAAAGACGAAGGAAGATTTTTACCGAAAATTTAAGGTATAATACCTCTCTATTGATGGAGGCGTTGGTGAAGCGCTTGTATGATATTAATCTTAATTATTTAGGAGTCAGGAGTTCCTACGGAATGCTGCCTCTTCCAGAGGAGCTGCGCTAACGCAAACAGGAATCAGGAGGAAAGAAAGAAGAGGAATAAAGAGTAGTACAAGGAGACAGTTTTTTCTTCGCGCTCTTATCCGGATAGGATATCATATCTTTATTCACCAACGCCAAAAATCCTTTTAGCTAATCTTCTTATTTATAAGAAGAGGTAATTATTAATTATTAATTGTTAATTATTAATTATTGAACTATAGCCTCAAAATCATAAAATATCCTCTAAATTATTATTTGTGTTGGTTGTTGACTCTAGAATCTAAATCAATTATGTCTTTCCATACTATTAGAGTAGTAGCTCGTATAGTTGCCTTACCAGATAAAGTAGAAGCAGTTAAGTCAATTTGAATTAGTATAGTATTACCTACTCGTCAAGAAAAAGGTTGTATTAAATACGAATTATTACAAAATAATGCCGCTCCCACAGATTTTACTTTTGTTGAGGAATGGGAGAGTGAAAGTCTATTAGAAAAACATTTGGCCTCCAGTCATATTGAAGCAGCATCATTAAAACTAAAGGACTTACTGATAGTCCCACCAGATATTCGTCGTTATCATTTAACAGCTTGACAATATAACAAATTCGTGTTAGAGAGAAGTAGCACAATTAAAAACAAAAAAGAGTGATGTTTTGAAAAAGAGTTGTAACATTTAACGAAAAAACATAAGAAAAAACTTAAAAATCTTAATTAAACATTACAATAAGAAAGAAATCGTAGGTTAAGTGTAATGATGCCCCGAATACTCGTCATTGATGATGATCCTGCGATCGCAGAACTCGTTGCCGTAAACCTAGAAATGGCTGGCTATGAAGTTAGTCAGGCAGAAGATGGTGTAAAAGGGCAAGCCCTAGCTTTGCAACTATTACCAGACCTTATAGTATTAGATTTAATGCTACCAAAGGTAGATGGGTTTACAGTATGTCAACGTCTGCGTCGTGATGAGAGAACAGCCGATATTCCGGTACTGATGCTAACTGCTTTAAGTCAAACTCAGAATAAAGTAGAAGGCTTTAATGCTGGTGCAGATGATTATCTAACAAAGCCCTTTGAAGTTGAAGAACTTTTGGCACGAGTGCGTGCTTTACTGCGACGCACAGATCGAATTCCCCAAGCAGCTAAACATAGTGAAATACTCAGTTATGGCCCTCTGACTCTGGTTCCCGAGAGGTTTGAGGCTATTTGGTTTGAGCAGACAGTTAAACTAACTCATTTAGAATTTGAGTTACTCCATTGTTTGTTACAACGCCATGGCCAGACAGTATCTCCTAGTGAAATTCTCAAGGAAGTCTGGGGTTATGATCCAGACGATGATATTGAGACAATCCGAGTCCATATTAGACATTTGAGAACCAAGATGGAACCAGATCCTCGTCATCCTCGGTTTATTAAAACGGTATATGGTGCTGGTTACTGTTTAGAATTACCTAGTAATGGGTCCAGTGCTAATAATGTGGAAACAGCTAATTGGGCAAAACCAAATCAGGATTGGGTTAAAGAGCCTTAAAATAATTTCCGGTTGAAAAGTCATAATTAGGTGAATAAAATTGAGCTAAAGATATTGATTAAATATCCTACAAAACTTCTAATTACGATCGCTCAACCGGAAATATATATCAGAATTTAGAATTTAGAATTTAGAATTCAGGTTGCCAAAAATAATGCTACAAGTAGTAAGCAAGTAAGAGCAATGTTTTTAAGGATTCTAGGGAAAAAGAGCAATTACTACTTATTCCTAAGAACCCGACTTCCTAATTCCTATTAACTTTTGACTTGTTAATTTTGACTTCCGTGAAACGGCATGAGTTGGCAGAAATCAGGTAAAATCCATAAGTATATATCGAGGATGTATACTATGCGTTGGATGCGATACGTTAAAATAGCTTTAGTCAATACTGTTGGGGCATTAGTAGGAATTATTTGGATACCTGTGCCTCAAGCAGTAGCACAACCTTCTCTTCCCAAACAATCAAACTCAGAAGTTTCTGTGCTAGAAACTATCAAGTCGATAAACAGCAACATAGAAATTCCTAAAAAAGTAAGTTCACTACCAGAACTTTACCAGATTAGAGACCTACTAAAAGTAGAACTCAATAGAGTCTCTAAAATGCCAAACCTCCAAGAGGTAAGGGAACCTTGGCAATACCAATTCCAAGTACGACAATATGAAAAAACCCTGAAAGATTTCCGCCGTGTAGAAGCAAAAATTATTAAAGAAGAAAAAGCTGCTCAAAGTTGGAAGCAAGCACTGAGTATAGCAACTAATGCTGTAGCAAAAGGAAAAAAAACAGAGGCAAATTATCAAACTTGGCAAGAAGCAGAAAATCTATGGTTAGATGCAATTGATAGTTTGCGTCAAATACCTCAAGATTCATTAATGACAGATAAGGCGATCGAAAAAATGATCGAATACCAGGGGTATTTAGCAGTTGCTTGTTATGAAAAAGTAATAGCAGCAAGAAAATGGGAAGAAAATACAGAAAATAATACAAATACCCAAACAATAAAGTCTTCACCTATTGCATATAGTTTATCTCCTGGTTTTACAATTTATGGTGATACTAATAGAGATGGGGAAGTAGATGAAGCTGATAAGTCAGGCAGAGAAAAATGGTCTTTATCAGAAGGTGCGTTGATGTTGTTTAATAATGATGATGATAATGGCGATCTAATCCCAGACTGGCGAGATCGAGATGTTAATGGTGAAAGTGATGTAGAAGATTTAGCTATTGTTAATATTCAATTGGCAGAAAGCTATAGGGATGCTCAAATATATATTTCTACAGACACAGATGTTACTAGCTATATTAATGTATTCCAAAAAACAGAATCTGGATGGCAACCAGTAGATATTTCTGGTACTGAAGCATTAATATCTAGAGAGAAAATAGTATTAGGTGTAGAAGCTAAACAATTTGCCGATCGCAACTGGAAAGGGGTAGTTAACTTAAAAGCGATCGCTGAAAAAAATGGTAGACAAATTGCTTCTGATAGTATTCAAATAGGTGTAGTTCCCTGGTTAATGTCTCCTAACACTGCTCCAGTCAAAGAACTTCATGTTAGCGAACGGGGTTTGGCTAATCAAGAATTTATTGATAAAATCAGAGAAATTATTGAAAAAACAGGAGCAACTGCCAAAATTAATTCTGGTGGCACTACCTGGATGCAAGACACTAAAGAAATAGGTTATGTGCAGTTTCCCAGTGAAGGTAAAACCCGTAACATGAATGTTGCGCTCAAAGCTAACCGCCCAGGGGAAAACGACCAATATTCTCGCAGTCTTCTCAAAGAAAATTTCGGCTGGTTTGAAGTCGGTAAACCCAGACAACTTGATCCTCTAAATAGGTGGGCCGATTCCTATGGAAATCTAGAGGTGACGCCACCTTTGCCGGGATATCCTATGGGAAGAGTTTATTATGGTAAAGCCGGAGAAGTGGGCATGAATCCTGACATTATTGATTTTATTAAAGCACAAAAAATTCAGGGCCCGCCAGTAGATATTGATACTTCTTGGTTAATGATTCGTCATGTAGATGAAATTATCAGTTTTATTCCGAGTAAATTTGGCAAACCTTTAATGTTAATTGTGAGTCCTGAAGCGGGGGTAAAACTATTAGAAGAATTAAGTGAAGAAGGCTATGGGCAAGCTGCTATAAATCGTGGTTTAAGCACTCAAACAACAGTGAGGGCAGCATTGAAAAATCCTAAGTTAATTCAGCATAATCTCTATTTACAAAGGGAAAAATTAAACCCATTAATTGAGAAGTTAAAACAGGAATTTAATCTTAGTGATGACCAGATAATTCAAGTGCCAGCTATGTTTGGATATAGTGGTTATTCTTGGTGGCCGAATATGGTGAATTCGGTGGTAATTAATGGAGAATTATTGGTTTCAAATCCTGGAGGAGCATTAATTAATGGCAGAGATTATACTGAGGAAAAATTCCGTAGGTTGGTGGCTGATTCTAGTTTAAATATTAATTTTATGGATGATGGATATTATCAAAAATTAAGAGGAAGTGTGCATGATGCTACGAATACAACTCGCTTAGGAAAAAATAATCCTTTCTGGGAATCTTTATCTGATAATATCTCAGAGTTTAGGGTGCAAAGTTTAGATGTGACAGGTCTGAGATAATATAGAAATTAGTAATTAGCTATAAGAAGGGTTTGATTCATTAATGGATAATGGATAATTGATAATTACCTCTGGTTAAAATCTAGAGGATTGAATATAAGGAAATATCCTAGTGCCACTACGCGGAATTCAAAATTCATGCATTATTGATTAGTAAGGCTTTTAGGATTTTGTAACTGGTCAGTTATTTCCGCCATTCTGCACTAGCACCTTTTTTTCTCGTTAAAAGGAGAGACTTTCTACCTGTATCCTACATTCCGCAGGTTTTAATGCTCAATTTGAATATTTTTTAAGTCAGATAGGGCAAGGATTTTAGAAATTGCTTCTTAAGCACTACGCATTCAGGTGTAAGACAAAGAATTAAAATCAAGAGGGCGATCGCTAAATTG
>JBCDJM010000271.1:0-10874 GCA_038747755.1 Cyanobacteria bacterium P01_H01_bin.35 | reverse complement strand
TCTTTGAATGCTAATGCTTATATTACAAAAGAGTTAATTATTAATTGTTTAAACCTCCCAAAACTACTTAATCAGTTTTCATTGAGGTAATTAGGGCTTGCTGATTAAATATAAAAGCATTGAAAGATAAAAGTTTTAGCCTTTTTAGGTTTTGAAAAAGTACAAGGTTTTAGTTCTAAAAAGCTCAAAAAGTGGGGATTTTAGCTTGACTATGCCAGAAAAATCAAGGGATAATTCTTCCTCCTCTCTCCTCTAAATTCCCCATTCCTCCTGACTCCTGACTCCTGACTCCTGACTCCTACACTCATCCATAAGATTTTTTCAGCAAACCCTAAATAATTAGCATAGTTATAGAGATTTTTCCACAAGAAACACAGTCGGTCAATTTCTGGATAAAACCAAGGTTTTAGGTTTTTTAGGTATGAAAAAATTACCTAGCTTTCAGCTCTTTATACTGAAAAAGTTAGGATTTTGGGTGCATAGTTGAGCAAAAAAATTACTCCCTTACCCCTGCCAAAAGACTTTTACAAAAAACCCTAATTAAGACAAAAAAAGAGGAGTGATTAAAAATAAATCACAACCTCATATTTTTTTCTAATAGATAGTATTAGATGATGAAAATATCGCTTTGAAGGAGGTTTGGAGTACCATTGAGGCGAGCAATAGTAATAACATCACTTAAATCGTTAGGATCACCGCTAGGACTACCACTACCACTAGGATCGTACTTTAATAGACCTGAACCAACTAGAACTGGGCTTCCTCCCTCTGGTACTTCAGCACTAGGATCAGCTACTGGGTTACGTTCGTAGATAATTAAAGGAGTTGTACGTTGACCACCATCGCCATTTTCATAGTTACGGCCAGGATCAATAGAAACAAAATCTGCACTAGCAATAACTGAATTTTTGCTCGAGTTAACTAAATTAAATCCATCATCAAGAAGTAGTATTCGGTCGTCAGCAGGATCGAAATCTGTGATAACACTATTTTCAGTTACCCCGTCTTCAACAGCAAAATAAGCAAAACTATCGTTACCTTCACCACCAATTAATGAGTCGCCCGTACCATTTAGACCTGCTGCGATATAGTCGTCACCAGCACCACCGAGAATAGTATCAGTGCCACCACGACCAAATATAACGTCATCCCCTGCACCAGCAACAATACTATCGTTTCCTGTTTCACCTTGAACACCAGCAACGATGGAGTCATTACCAGCTCCAGTAACTAGGCTATCATCTCCCAAACCACCACTTAAGGTATTACTTCCTTGAGTATCTACTATTATGAATGGAGTTGCTTCACCCTGAGCTGCTATAACGGTATCATTACCTTGTGTGTTACCTATTAACTGGTCGCCAGTTCCACCGAACTGGATAAAGTCATTGCCTGTACCACCATCGAAGAAGTTGGATACATCGGTGCTTGTACTACCCAAGAGTCTATCATTACCTGCACCACCAATCAGAGTTACTTCAATAGTAGCACCACTCGAAGCATTGGTACTGATGCCTATAGCATTAATGGTATCGTCGCCACTACCACCATCGACACGATTAAAAAGACCACTCAGGCTATCATTCCCCACACCACCAATCATGGTATCTGTGATAAACCCTGCTTGTATAATATCGTTACCTTCTCCTCCATCTAGTCTGTTTTGACCAGAAAAGCCTGCAGTCTGAATTGATATACCATTAGGGTTAAATTTACCCTCGTTTTCTGGAAGTAATCCTGTAACAATGAAGTCATCACCTTCACCACCAATCAAAGTATCCCTTGCAGCTTGACCACGAAGAGTATCGTTGCCTACTCCACCATCTAAAGAATTTCTACCATCACCAAATTCTCCTACTGCACCTTGAATAAAATCATTACCTTCACCACCTAGTAGAGTAGACCTTAGTATTGGAATTACAACAACATCATCACCAGTAGGATTAACGATAGTACCTGTCCTTTCACGATTCAAGTTAATGATTATGTCATCAGCTCGATCTCCGCTTAAACGAACTTGGCTGCCCAAAGAATATAATGTATCATTATCTCTACCACCATAGATAGTATCGCGATCGCCAAAAGTAACAACTAAATCTTCTTGTCGGTTTGCAGATATAAAGTTTTGGCCTTGACCAGTATCACCTGTAAATGTGGGTAATGTATCAAAATCTAGTGCTGCTACTACTTCCGGAGTAAAGATACTGATAATGTCATCCCCCCTACCACCATAGGCAGTATCTCTTGAACCTACAAGTAAGACATCATTACCTTGATTGGCAGAGAAAAAGTTATCTCCAATCAAACCTCGGAGAAAGTCATCTCCAGCACCCCCATAAAGGCTAGTTCGGGAAACAGCTACTAAGGTGTCATTATCTTCATCTCCAAATCCAAAACCTGATGCAGCTTGGAATTCTAAGGAATCATTTCCACTCCCACCTTCAAGAGTGTCAGCTTGACCAGAGTTGTCAATACCAGATGGACCCCTAGATACTAAAGTATCGTTTCCATCTGCACCTCGAACTAGACTACCTCCTAGGGTAGAAGTCAATATTAGGTCATCTCCACCAAGAGCATTAATTGTATCAGGTCTCTGATTTCCTTCTTCATCCTGATCGAAGCGATCGTCTCCGTCAGTTAGTGTAACCATACCGTTTCACTCCTCTACATCTAAAATATTATGGTCAATTATTCTGTTTGGTTATACCACTAAGAACATAAGTAATTTTATATTCGGCTGTAGTTTAACCTGTTTATCTAGAATAAGTCTAGCTTTTTAACTACAAAAATTATTAGCCTAAAATGGGCCTAATTATGTGCCTGTGAGTTTACCATTATTGACTTTGAAGTACAACTTGGTGTTTATTCTCAGGCAAAACATTTTTAATGATTGATTATAGTATGAACATTATTGGAGGACGGGTTTAATTAATTTTAGGTTCCCAGATATAATGGTCAAATTTTCAGGTATCTAGAATTTTGATAAGGTTAGAGATGTTTTTTTCTCCATACCTACAGTTGCTGGTAGACTACGATTGGCAACTTGATTAATTAGTTCCAAATGTTTTTTTAATAAGTCTGAAAGTGGGTATCTTTCTAAAACAGTTTGCCGTGCTTTTTGCCGTATTTCTGCCATGCGAGTTGGATGGTCTAAGACTTCATCAACACGGTCTGCTACTTGTTTGGGAGAGAAGAAGTCTACTAAGAGGCCATTTTCTCCATCTTGAATAACTTCCCTGACTGGTGCTGTGTCTGAACCAACAATTAAACAGCCAGTGGATAGGGATTCAATCATTGACCATGAAAGTACAAAAGGTCTGGTTAGGTAAATATGAACATCGGATGCTTGAATGACTTTCAAATATAGTCCATAAGGCAATGAGCCAACAAAATGAACTCTTGATAAGTCCAAGGGTATTTTTTCTAGCATCTCTTGTTTATAAGTTTTACCATTGGGTAAAGATTTACCATAGCAAACTCTTTCGGAACCTACTACTACTACATGACAGTTTGGCCTTCTTTCTTGAATATAGGCGATCGCTTCGATAAATTCTGGAAAACCACGATATGGTTCCATTCCCCTTGCTACATAGGTAACAAGTTCATCTACTCCAGACAAGTCTAGATTTGGCAGTACCAGTTTTTCGCCGGGATTGGGTTTGAAGTATTCGGTATCTACTCCATCATGGAGTACGGATAGTTTGCTTTGAAGTTCTGAGGGAAATTGGGAACGTTGCCAATATGTGGGAGATAGTCCCCAATCACAAGAGTACAAATCTATTAATATGGGGGCATTTTTTACCCTGATTCTAGCCATGTCATCTACTGTTAAGGGTTCTGCTGGGTCAAAATCTGCATCGGAACCCTGAGAATGATAGAACCACTCAAAGTAGCAAAGCAGGGGAGTACCTGGAAATGCTTCTTTAACAAATAGGGTTGGTCCCCAACCAGAATGACCACAAATTACGTCTGGCACAAATCCTTGGGCCTTGAGTTGTTCTGCCATTCTAAATACTGCTTGTCCATAAATTACTGCACTTTCTAGAGGGCGCACATAATGGTGAGTTTCTGGCCGGGGTTCGCGACTGGGGTTGAATAGTGCTTTATAAACTCCTGGTATTTTCCATTCTGGACGCTCATTTTTTGTACCGAAGACAACTTTATTTTCTGGGTTAGCTCCTAGAGCGGTAATAATATGACGATATTGGGCAGGAAAATTCGGGTGGAGAAATAAGGCTTTCATTTGTTTGGTGATTTTGGTGATTGTAGTTTAATACTAAATTATTAGGGACTTCCAAATAAAAAAATATATACAGGACTTGCGCATTTTTGAGTTCTAAACACTACATATCTATAACGTTAGTTTTTAAAGGCTGTATATAGTGTTTATGCGTAAATTTTGATACAACTACCCTGAATTGAGGGAGTAGGGAATAAAGGCAGCGAAACTTTCCAGATTTAGTTCAAAAATTGGATAATTTATTTTTTGCTATTCCCTTAATTAGGGCTTGCTGATTAAATCTAAAAGCATTGAAAGATAAAAGTTTTAGCCTTTTTAGGTTTTGAAAAAGTACAAGGTTTTAGTTCTAAAAAGCTCAAAAAGTGGGGACTTTAGCTTGACTATGCCAGAAAAATCAAGGGATAATTCTTCTTCCTCTCTCCTCTAAATTCCCCATTCCTCCTGACTCCTGACTCCTGACTCCTGACTCCTGACTCCTACACTCATCCATAAGACTTTTTCAGCAAACCCTAATTATTAATTATTCTCAGGTGCCTGGCAAATCCAGACACAATCTCTAGGAACTGAGTTAGTATCTTTATGAATAATTTGGTAGTTAAGATGAGAGAGAAATTTTTCCATTATTGCGTCTGTCATTACTGAGTGGGCAGTGCCATTTCGTTCACCCATAAGATTTTGATCCCAATCTTTAAGAAATCTTTGCCAACCTAGATTGCTGAGAGTATTTGTGTGGTGAAATATGCAAAGTTTTTCCCCTTTTAGTTTTGCAGGAATTTTTGTTAAGTAATTGAAAATATCTCTGGGTTCTAAATGCACCATTGTGTCGTAGCAAAAGCAAATATCTGCTACTTGAGACTCAATTTGATTTAATGTTATTCCGTCAAGTTTTACATATTTTATTCTATCTTCACCTAGTCTATTTTTGGTGGCATTTAACATGGAATTGGAAATATCAGCACATATTAATTTCTGGCAATATTTGAGTATCAATGCTGCAGTTCTTCCTCCACCAATTCCTATTTCTAATACTGTATCTTTTGGCTTTATATAGGGGGCAATAAATTTTTTTTCTATTAATTTTTCATACTCTAATAATGAGTTTGTGGCTCCGGCTGCTTTGCCTATCCATTCATCTCCTATATTAGTTAATTCTGGGTAATTTTCTTGCCATTTTTTTGCATAGTCTTCCCATGCTTTTTCGTAATCAATAGTCATGTTATATATCTGTATTTTGGAATTTTATTAATATAGCTATAAGAAATGATTTATGGTAAAAACTGTAGGGGTTTGGTCTCTAAATCCTATTCGCTTGTTTTGGAGACCAAAACCCTAGCATAAAATATTACAACATAAGTCAGGTTTAAGGTAATTACAAAGTTCTAGGTTTGATGGAATAGGAACCATAAAAAATTTTTAGTTGAATAAAAAGTCATGCGCATAGGCGAATAGACCCGACCAAGTTGTATGATATCAGAATTTTTGCTAGGTTGCAACTGAAAATCTTTTGACGCGCCGATTTTTTTTCAGAAGCTTCACAGAATGAAAATGTTGGTGGTTCTCTACTCAGGAGCAATAGATGGAAAGATTCCATCGGGCAAGAACAAGTATATATAGAAGCTTCACAAGATGAAAATATTTTTGGTGTTGCTCCTGGGGAAAATTCCTAAATACTTGATTGTCTATTAGTAAAAAAAAGTGATTGAATAAAAAGTCATGTATATAGGCAGATAACACCCAATAACTTTTATGATATCAGAATTTTTGCGGGGTTGCAACTAAAAATCTTTTGACACGCCGATTTTTTTTCAGAAGCTTCACAGAATGAAAATGTTGGTGGTTCTCTACTCAGGAGCAATAGATGGAAAGATTAGATGATGGGAAAAATTTGGCGGTTATCTATATTTTTGATAGGTGGGAAAGTTAGTTAATTTTCGGTAGAATGAGGAGCGCTCCCTCCTCAAAAGAAACTTTTTAATAATTGACACTATGGGGTGCGAGTGTCGGAAGTATAGGATTTTTTTTAAATCTTAGAAACATTGATAGAGAAAAGTAATATTTGCCTAATTTCTACTTTGCTTTTGTAAGCATTCAGCTATTAGCAGTCAGCTCTCAGCAATAAAAATGAATGAAGCAAGAATTCGTTGCTCTTATACAACATTTTTAATACCAACCGTGAAAAAAGAATGTTACGAATAATAAGTGCAACAAAAAGATTTGACAGGAAATGTCCTTTTGACAAAAAAGAGAATTTACGACCTGAAAACTGGTATTAAATCTATTCATGCTGACTCCTGAATTCTGAATTCTGAATTCTGTTTGCGGAGCATTCCGTAAGAAATTCTAAGAAATACCCTAGCTATTTGTAGCAAACATTTATCAAATTGGTATAAACGATTTTTTTCGGTAGCGATCGCTTCTTTTAAACTTAAAGATTCATATCCTATAATTTTGAGTTTTTTAGGATCTGAGAGTCAGCAATATTCCTTTGTTCCTATTCCTGATGACCTTTTTTTTATTTAGTCAAACTTAATTCCCATACATTCAGCTAATTTTTGATTATATGGTTGGAAATATTCTACTAATTCCTGATAGATTTCTGCACTAGGTTGTGAGTAATTGCCAGAATTATATGGAAGATATTTTTCTGAGGAATATGCAGGTAATTCTAAGAATTGAAATACTTTGTTCACAGTTTCTTGAGGGCGACTAAATAAATCTTGACTTTTGAGGATGAGAAATTGTTTTTTAGGAAAAATGCTCATCCAATTTTGGAGTTGTTCAATATATTTTCCCCTGGCTAGATATGTATAATGTTGATGGTTAAAACTATAATATCTTCCTGTTTGAATGATTTGATCAACTTCTCCTTGTAAACGAGTTTTTTCGGTAGCGATCGCTTCTTTTAAACTTAAAGATTCATATCCTAATCTTACTTCATGGTAGTAATGAGAAATAGCTCTTTCTGCTGGGTTTCTTAAAATAACAATTAGTTTCATCTGGGGATTTTTCTCAAAAACTCTTTGAGCTACTAAAGGATGAAATAAATAGTAAGGACTTGATTCTCCAGTAATCATTCCTGGTTCTAATTCAGGAAATTGTGATTGATACCATTTTAAATCTTTGTCAAAATTCAAGTCAAAGTAATGAATTTCATGTTGTAAGGATGGAGCAACTAAAGGATGTTGAATTAAATAGTTATACAAAGAATTAGTACCACATTTCTGCGCTCCAATTATCAAAAAATGAGGTTTATTGCTGTTGATTTTTCTGTTGATATAATTGTGAGATTTTTTATTAAAGTTAATGCCAATAGATTCCTTTAATTTTTGGTTATATGGTTGAAAGTATTCAATTAACTCCTGATATATTTCTGAGTCAATATAAATTTTTTCTTCCTGCTCAACATCAAGAGAATAATCTACAGATAGTGGCTGCAAATTTAGAAAATCAAATACTTTGTTCATAGTTACTTGAGGATGCTCTAATAACTCTTCAGTTTCCAGAATTAAAAGTTGTTCTCTGGGGAAAAATTTCATCCAATTTTCAAGTTGCTCAATATATCTACCGCGAGATACATAAGTAAAGTGTTGATGGTTAAAACTACAATAGGTTTCTTTCTCTATAATTTTCTGTACTTCACCTTCTAGACGATGAGATTCTTGAGCGATCGCCTCTTTCAAACTCAGATATTCATGCCCTAATTTAATTTCATGTTGATAGTGTTGGATTGCTCTATCTATAGGATTTCTAAGTATAACAATTAACTTAATATGAGGATATAAGTTATAAACTCTTTCAGGAACAAGAGGATGAAATAAATAATAAGGACTTGATTCTCCTGTAATTAAATTACTATTTTTTGTAGTTTGAAATTGAGCTTGATACCAATCGACTCCTTGCTCAAAATTCAAGTCGAAAAAGTGTAATGATGGCTGTTGAGGAGCTACTACTTGAGGATGCTGAAAAAGATATTTATGTAAATGATTTACCCCACATTTCTGCGCTCCAATTATTAAAAAGTTAGGTTTTTGAGGCAGGGGCGCAAAATTTTTATGTCGGAGAATAGATACACAAAAATCACTTTTTAATCCTCCTTGAATTTCCATGAGAATTTCTTCAATTTCCAACAATAGTCTAATTATTGTTTCTCCTTTAGGGTCTCCTGGAGAAAATTGATTACTGTCTAATAGTTGGTATAATTCGTGAATTAATCCTCCCCCATATTCATTTAAAACTTCTATATGAAAATAATATTTAATGAAAGACAATATAAGTTTTGAACGTACTGCTTCTGAGGGGTCTACTGCAAATACATCTTCAATAGTTGGGCTTTTGTATTCTGAAATTTTGACAGCCTTAAGACTATCATCGAAGCAATTATATATACGATTAATTAAATCTAATTGAGGCTTTTCATAAATGTTATAGCAATCACCAACATACTCATTTAATATTACATATCCTTGAGGATTGAGATGATTTTTTATAGTTGATAAACAGTGTTCCAATTCTTTGACATGATGTAAAGAACCAAGACACATTATCAGGTCATATTTTTGATTTGGTTTAATAGTAAAAGTATTAAAATCATCTTGATAGAAATTAATTTTAACTCCAGCCGTTTCAGCGTCTCTTTTAGCAATTTCTAAAGCTGATTCAGAAAAATCAAAAGCATCAATATTTTTAGCTAAACCTAACTGAGCGATTAGGATTTCGTGATTACCAACTCCACAACCTATAGACAATAAATTATCAAACTTTCTACCAGCAAAAAAGTCTTCTATCAACCAAGCAAGCCAATATTTGTCTGTTTTTCCACCAGATATTCTTTTATTAATAGCTTTTTCAATGATTAAATTAGATATCCATTTATTGCTACTTACTAAAGCTGCTTTGGGATTATCTTTCCAATATTTTTGCGCTTGATTTTGATTATCTAAATTTTTTTCTGACATAATTGTGAAGTAGGGAGTAGGGAGTAGGGAGTAGGGAGTAGTTAGGATAAATGGGAATTTAGAGAGACGGTACAAGGAAAAACTCTTCCTGAATTTTTTCAATTTTATCTGCTCAACTAAGTCGGATTTTCCCGATTTTTCTTTCCTTTAGAAAATACTCCTGCTGCTCAAATTTCTCTGTCTTTTTTTCTTTTTAGGGAGTAGTTAAGAGTCAGGAGAAATTAAGTATTATTTTCCAGAGTTTTCTTTCCTGCAAAAAATACTCCTGCTGCCAAAATTTCCCTGCCTTTTTTTCTTTTTAGGGAGTAGGGAGTAGTTAGGAGTCAGGAGAAATTAAGTATTATTTTCCAGAGTTTTCTTTCCTTCAAAAAATACTCCTGCTGCTAAAATTTCCCTGCCTTTTTCTCCTAATGCTATATCTAAATTATCACCCTCTTGTACTAAAAAAGCATGCCAATGTTCTAAACGGTCTTGCCATTCTTTTTCTTGAAGATAAGGCCAGATAGTTTGAATCAACATCATCATACTATAAGATGGATAGTGATGAGGAAAAATACCACTATTGATTTCTTCAAAGTCTGACAAAATTTGCCGTAAACCATGAACTGTCATATTAAAATAATGACTAGGATCGGCATGAAGTGGTTGTAAAAAGGCAGTATCTATAAAGATTAAACCACCTGGTTTTAAAATGCGATAAAGTTCTTTAGCGGTGATAAATGGATTTGGTAAATGTTCAAAAACAGCATGACTAATTATCCCATCAAAACAATTATCAATAAATGGTAATTTTAATGTTGAACAAACTATATCTGTATATTGATATTGCTGCACATCTAAATAACAAATATTTGGCTTGAGATATTCTTTTTGAGTATTACCTGCGCCAAAATCTAAAACTATTCCATTTTCCCCAATTTGATTTAATACATTTAAAATTCCTTCTGAATAAGGATGAGTGGTTTCTGTTTCTGTCAGTTTAATAAATGGTAATTCTCCTAGTTGTAAAATATGAGGAGTATTTCCCCTAATCCATACAGAACAATTTTCTGAATTACATAGTGTAACTTTTTGACTACATTGTGGGAAAATCAAGATTTTTTCTAAGTCAAAATTTTTATGCCTTGTGGGAAGTTTAGGAGGTTTACCAATAACTTTGAATTGATTTTGAAATAATAATGTTTTTTCCTCTTGATCAATAAATATTTCTATTTTTATATCTGTGTCTGGTTTAATATTCTCTGGCAGTAAAACTTCACCCCAAAAACCACTATGACTAGCATATTTTTTCTGTGGGAAAGCAGCAGCTACATCTGGTCTATATCCACCATGTAAAAGGGAAGCATAAGGTTGAGAATTTAGATGCAAAATTAGTTTTACATTCCGGTTATTTTCAGGAATATACCAACCAGAAAATTTGGTTAGGTAATCTATTTCTGTACCTTTGGGAAAATCTAGATTAAACATTAAATTAGGGAATAGGGAGTAAGGAATTTACAAGTCTAGTTTTTTAATTTAATGAGTTATATCATGTCTGCTACTTCTCCTCCTGATATATTCTTTTTCCGGTGATGGTGCATTGTAATTATTTTTGTTACGAAACATGGTAACTATTACCACAGGACTAACCTTTTTCCCGCTACTTCTTTCTCCTTACTTCTGACTCCTCCCTAATTATT
>JBCDJM010000270.1:0-10895 GCA_038747755.1 Cyanobacteria bacterium P01_H01_bin.35 | reverse complement strand
TTTTTCCTCTGCTGTCAGGTTGTCGCTAATTTTCTGGAGTAATAGAGATAGATACCAACTTCCTTCGGTAACGTTTTCGGGAAGGGTGGGGTTTTGGCGGTCTATTTTTTGGATGAGTTGGGTGCAAATGGTTATGAGAAATTCCTCAGCGCGGTTTTTCCCCTCAACTTCCGCAGTGTAATAAACAGTTTGGGGGTTTTCGATGGTGTAGTTGGCGAGGATGGCACTTTTACCGCTACCGGGGGAACCGATGAGAGTGAAGTAACCGTGGTTGTGGTTTTGGAGGAAGTTGTTGATGGTGGTAGAGATGAGGGGGCGATCAACATAATTCTCGGTTTTTTGTCGAATGTATTGTTGAAATATTGTTGGGTAGGGGGTGGTTGTAGTTAGAAGTTGAGGTTGGTTGTTCATGGTTGTATCTCCATTCCTTCGAGGCGGAGGAAATGTAAGTTTCCTGAACTTTCCCCTGCCACAATAGTCTTTCCATCTGGTGCAACAGCACAGCAGTATACAGGGCTTTCACCTGTAAAACTGGCAATCTCTGCTCCTGTTTCGATGCTCCAGACTTTGATACTATTGTCATCTGAAACAGAAATCATTTTCTTGCTATCAGAGGTAACTGCTATAGATCTTACTAAGTCGCTATGACCTCTGAAGGTATGAATTTTTTCCCCAGTTTCGATGCTCCAGACTTTGATAGTATTGTCATCTGAAGCGGAAATCACTTGCTTGCCATCAGGAGTAACTGCTATAACTCTTGACAACAGGATATCCAATCCCCGGGTACGATCTTTTTCGCCAGTTTTGCTGCTCTGCACTTGGCTAGCCTTGATTTCTTTGATATCAATACTATCTCTATCTACTAAGATGTTGTCTAAGATGCTTAAGATGTTGCCACGATGTGTTTTGGTACTCCAGACTTTGATAGTATTGTCATCTGAAGCAGAAATCACCTGTTTGCCATCAGGGGTTACTGCTACATTTATTACCGAGTTGCTCGGACCTTCGAGGTTATCAATTTTGTCTCCTGTTTCGATGCTCCAGACTTTGATAGTATTGTCATCTGAAGCAGAAATCAACTGTTTACCATCAGGAGTGACTGCTACAGCATTTACCCACTTGTTATGACCTGGGAGGGTATGAATTTCTTTCCTAGTTTCTAAACTCCAGACTTTGATTGTTTTATCAAATGAACCGGAAATCACTTGCTTACCATCAGGGGTTACTGCTACAGCAGATATAGAGTTGCTATGACCTGTGAAGGTATGAATTTCTGCCCCATTTTCCAGACTCCAAACTTTGATTGTTTTATCAGATGAACCGGAAACCACTTGCTTGCCATCAGGGGTAAGTGCTACAGCATTTACCCAGTCGCTATGACCTGTAAAGGTATAAATTTCTGCTCCATTTTCCAGACTCCAGACTTTGACAGTATTGTCATCTGAAGCGGAAATCACTTGCTTGCCGTCAGGGGTTACTGCTACAGCATTTACCCAATTACTATGACCTGTGAAGGTATGAATTTCTGCCATAGTTTCCAAACTCCAGACTTTGATTGTTTTATCAAATGAACCGGAAATCACTTGCTTACCATCAGGGGTTACTGCTACAGCTTTTACCGAGTCGCTATGACCTTTAAGAGTATAAATTTCTGCCATAGTTTCCAAACTCCAGACTTTGATTGTTTTATCAAATGAACCGGAAATCATTTTCTTGCCATCAGGAGTGACTACTAGATCTCTTACCCAGTAACTATGACCTTCGAGGGTACGAATTTCTTTCCTAGTTTCCAAACTCCAGACTTTGATAGTATTCTCAGATGAACCGGAAATCATTTTCTTGCCATCAGGAGTGACTGCTACAGCATTTACCGAGTTGCTATGACGAACCAAAGTCTGTTTTAAAAGCCCTCCAGGAGAGGTTAAGCTTGCTGTCAGGGGTCGCAACCAAATATTTTGTTTACTCTGTTTTGCTTCTAACAGTAACTTCTGGATTTCTGGTTCTGGAAAATCCTGCATCCGCCCCCATAGTTGTTCCACCAGTTGTTTGTCATCTCTTTCCAAAATATGCGCTGATAGTTGTAATGTCCATTGAACCCATTTCCAAGTTTTAACTTTCTCATTGTTATCCTCAATCAGATCATAATCTTCAATTAACGCCTGCACCCCAAAGTCAGGATGCTTAATTTTTGCTGCCAGGAAATCAAAATTAGTCAGGAGTTTGTAATACTTTTCTAATTTATTTGACTCCACTAGAGTATGAATATTACCCAACATAGCACGTTGACGAGCAGGCGGTGCGGATGCTAATTTTTCAGCAAATTTTCCCACAATATCAGTCCTTCCTACTTAAAAATCCGCATACAAATCATCCGCCATCCGCGCATTCACTTCCTCAAACAACCTACGGGTACTATCCAACTTCTTTTTCCCCTTGAGAAAATCAAGAAAACTCGCATGATAGATGCTGTAGCAAACTTCTCCCTCAACTTCCTGCTTACTCAAAAATTCCACCCACTCTTTCAGAACATCTTCCACATCAGACTCATCCTGTTGCGCAAACTCAGCAATTATTTCCAAACTAGGCAATGTCTGACTTTCCACCAAAATAAACAAAACAATAACCTTATCCTTCTGCGGTTTATCCTCCATTCCCATCCGCACCCAATGTTGTTGATAATAATCTTGCAAACCATCAGGCAATTTCTGCAAACTCAAATCTGAATAAAAACCCTTAGCAATATCCGGTAACACATAACGCAGATACATGAAATTATTTTCACTCTTGTCTGCTACCTGCTCGATAAAATCTTCCTTATTAATATCCCGCTCTTGCACCCAGTTTTGCAACTTAACGCCATAGTCTGGGTCATCATTAAACATAAAACCGATATATTCTTTCACATCATCCCGACTCAAACCCTGATATTGAGTCGCCCTCAAATCTAATTCCGTCATCCCCACCCCAGGAGAAACATTCAAACGTTTATTCTCACGTTCATAAGGTCGCCTAGTCAAGAAAAAATAAACCCCATCGGGCAGTGTCGTGGGAAAATCGAGAATATTACCGCCTCCAGTTTGCTCCACCTCATCTAAAGCATCAACCACTATAACCAACTTTTGCCCCCCAAGATTTTCACTAACCTTTTGCAGCAAAGCAGACAAATTTACCTTATCCGTATTTCCCAACTCGTAGCGTCTAGTTAATTGTTTGCGGATACTCTCCAGAAAAAGTTCAGGTCTATTACGACCATCAGCACGAACATTAAAATGACAAGGAAGCTTATGGTCATAAACATATTTAGCAGCAATAGCAGTTTTTCCCATCCCCGCATCCCCTACCACAGTAAAATAACCATTAGAATTTTTATTAATAAAATTCCCAAATTCCTCAAACACAAATTCCCGACCACAAAAAGCCTTAATTTTTTCCATAATTAAAGACTTAAACTCCGCCGGATATTCATCAAAATTCCAATCTGGATATTCGTCTAAATTCAATTCTGGATAAAGCTTAAATTTTGAAGATTTAGTCCGCTTCGCCACACGAATAAAAGCTCGACCAAACTCTTCTAATTCGGACTGAATATCAATCTTTGATTCTTTTATTTCATTCCCTAAAGTATTCCAGTCCTTAAGTTCCCAGTTCAGAAATTTATCAACTTCATTCAAGAAACTAATAGGAGAATTAGCACTATAGGCACTCCAAAAAGCATTTTTTATTTCCTTCTCCCGAAAAAGTTTGAGAATTGGCTCATCCTTACCCACGCCATATTCTATCAAAGCATAAACATAAACCCCATCAACATTATCAGGAGGTTGTGTGGGGTCAAGTTCTAAATCCTTGAAAATTTTGACAACAATTTCTTGTCGTTGAGCTAAATTGACTGCTTGAGGAACAGCAGATTTACTAACATTAATAATCGTTTTAACAACATTATTATCTAACATAAATTAGACCTCAAAAAATAAAGTTTTTGTTTGTAGTAGGGCTTTAGCCCGAAGTTATAGATAGGGCTGAGAGCTATACTACGAGCTTTAATAATAATCCTTTCCTTTAAAGGAAAAAAAATAGGAGATACTGTTAACCGTTAACTGTTAATTGATAACTGAAATTACCAATATTTTTGAGAGCTGCGAAAACTTGCTCCAAATCATTTTCTCTGTCAATAGACAAAGCATAAGAACGACTATATATAGGAACATTTGCTTTTTGAAGTTTAACAAAAATAAACTCTCTACCATTAAGCAAAAAAGCAAACGTTGGGCGATCGTTTTGGCAGTTTTTCAACATATAAACTAGAGTTTGAGGTAGAGCTGCCGTAACATCAAATTTGGTATTTTTAGATTCAATAACCAATATCCAAAATCTCTGTTGTAGAACTAAAACATCTATTCTACCTCTAACAATTAAATCATTATCTTCAGCAGAAATTTCCACAGCAGTTTCAGTTGTGATGAAAAAGGGAGGTTGAAAAAATCCAGCTAAATCTAGTAATGGAGATAAAATAACCAATTTTACTCCTTCTTCCAATAAAGGGCGACGATTAACTAAATTAAAATAGTTACTTCTAACTCTTTCTAGACTGCGTTTTTCTTCATCAGTTAAAGAAGGTAAATTGTCTTGCCATTCCCGGAAAAATTGACTATCAGTTGTTAGCTGAAGTCCGAAATTTTCTTGTAATTCTTCTAGAGTAATATCCTGAGCTTGAATAGTTTGAACCATAATATAGCAATCCTAAATAGGTTGTAATATTTTATTGTAGGGGTTTGATCTCCAAACTCTAGCAGAAATGAGATTTGTAAACCAAAAGCGTAGGTTGGGTTGAAAAACGAAACCCAACACCAAAAACTAATAATTCAACAACATCAAATAATTGAGGTTTAATCATATAAATGATACCTAATCACTGATGGGTTTGGAGGCTAAACCCCTACAATAAAATATTACAAAACATAAGCGCAGATTGTTATAGCTGTTTGTGCAGTATTTCGCACGAAATACTTATTTAGAATGACCTACATTCATGGCTTTTTTCTCACTCTTTAACCACTCCTGATATTTCTGTTCATCACCACCAAAAGACTCAACAGTTACTGGCATTAATCCAATAGGTTCAATAAAATTTTTTACCTCATCAGGAGTCATCGGTTTATAAACACAAAACGCCAAAACAATATCCTTAAATAAAGGTGTTTGTCCTTCATCAGGAGAATAACGACAAACATCAGTTACTACCCATCCAGTAGGTATTTCAGTCGCAGGTTTTCCCGGCGCTCCAAAAATAGACATAGTTAAACGACGACCAATTTCTCGTTTTTCATCAAACTTTCCACATTGATAACTTGTTTGTAGATGCCGTTTAACTGTGGACTTTGGCGATAAATAATTAGGCTCTAAAACCATCTTTTCACCATCTTTAATGAAGTACATAATAGCAGTAGCTTCCTCACTAAAAGTTTTATTATTCACTCCAATTAATCCTCCTGTTAACGAAGTCAGAAGTCAGAAGTCAGAAGTCAGAAGTCAGAAGTTATTTTTGTAACGGGGATTTGAGCAACTCTCCACAAATATGTAGCCGATCTTGGCGGGGTTTTAGACCCAATCCTGTTTGATAAAATTCAGTTGTATGACTACAGTCGTCTGTTTCTTCAACATAAAATCAGGTTGAATAGTTATCATTAGAAATAAAGTTGATTTCATCAAAGTGGCGTATAGCTTTCGCGGGCAAGATGCCCGCACTACAACGGTTTTATGATTCTCCCGACTCCCGACTCCCGACTCCCGACTCCTGAATTCTAAATTCTAAATTCTAAATTCTAATAACTTCTGACTCCTGACTCCTGACTCCTGACTCCTTTCTTACAAAACTCCCTTAGAACTAGGAATTTCCCCAACTCGCCTGGGGTCAATTTCCGTTGCCATCCGTAGAGAACGAGCAAAAGCCTTAAATCCTGCCTCAATAATATGATGAGAATTAATCCCCGCCAACTGCCGAATATGCAAAGTCATCAAACTATTATTAGCCACAGCCACAAAAAATTCCCGCACTAACTGAGTATCATAAGTACCAACCCGTTGAGTAGGCATTTCCAAACCATAACTCAAATGTGGACGACCAGAAAAATCCAAGGCCACCTGGATCAATGCCTCATCCAAAGGAGCCAGAAAATGACCAAAACGCACAATACCCTTGCGATCGCCTAACGCTTGCCTTAAAGCCTGGCCCAAAGTAATCCCCACATCCTCATTAGTATGATGGTCATCAATTTCAATATCCCCCACTGCATGGACTTCCAAATCAATCAATCCATGAGAAGAAATTTGATGCAACATATGGTCTAAGAAAGGAATACCAGTATTAGCCTTACAATTGCCCACACCATCAATATTAAGACTAACAGTTACATCAGTTTCCCCAGTCGTCCGTTTCACAGAACCAACTCTGGCAGGCAAATCCAATTTTATCGGAGTAGATGGAGAAGGGCGATCGCTTATCTGCATAATAAAAATATAAATATAAATTTTGAATTTTAATTTTTCACTTGAAAGTAAGGGAGTAGGGAGTAGGGAGTAGGGAAGAAGTTGAAAAAGTAAGGAAGGGAGTAGCCAGTAATAATAATGATAGAGTACAAAAATAGGGATAATTTATTTTCTGCTATTCCCTAACCTCAACCCAACGAACCCAACCTTAACTTAACTCAATTAGGAAACTCTACTACCCAGCCACCATCTAATTACTTTCTTCACTTTTGAATTTTGAATTTTTACTTAATAGTAGGTTGGGTTGAGGATCGAAACCCAACAGCAACCTACCAAACCAAACCTTTACTTATAGAGGTTTTTACAAAGGTAGACTACAAAACTTCTTCCTTCTTCCTTTAAACCTAAATCTCTCTACTCTATATTAATGAAAACTTCTATAAGTCAATCAGGAAACTCTACTACCTAGCTAATCTCTAAATTAATTTCTTCACTTTTGACTTTTGACTTTTGACTTTTGACTTAAAACCTACATTCCCATAATTTCATAACCAGCATCCACATAGATAACCTGACCAGTAATTCCACTCGACAGATCGCTACATAGGAAAGCAGCAGTATTACCAACTTCAATTTGAGTGACAGTCCGATGCAATGGAGCTATTTCTTCTACATGATGAATCATATCTTTAATACCACCTACTGCCGAAGAAGCCAAAGTTTTAATTGGACCAGCAGAAATAGCATTTACCCGAATATTTTTCTGGCCAAGTTCCGCTGCCAAATAACGCACATTCATTTCCAAAGCAGACTTAGCAATTCCCATCACATTATAATTAGGAACCACTCGTACACCACCCAAGTAAGTCAGAGTTACAATACTCCCTCCTTCAGTCATCAGTTCTTTAGCCTTTGAACTCAAATCGATTAAAGAATAAGAACTAATCTCTAAAGCACGAGTAAATCCTTCACGAGTAGTATTACTAAAATCTCCAGACAATTCGTCCTTACCAGCAAAAGCCAAACAATGAATCAAAATATCCAATTTGCCCCATTTTTCCCCTACTTGGGCAAAAGTAGACTGAATCTGCTCATCATCCTGAACATTACAAGGTAAATATAAAGAAGGATTTAAAGGTTCTACTAATTCCCAAACCTTCTTTTCAAATCTACCTTTATCATCTGGCAGAAAAGTAACCCCCAAATTTGCCCCTGCTTGGTGAAGTTGTTGAGCAATACCCCAAGCAATAGAACGATTATTTGCAATCCCTGTCACTAGGGCATTTTTTCCAGTCAAATCTAACATAATACCATCAATTGTAGTAGAATCTTTAATCAGATAAAAACTTTAAAATTTAATTTTATTATGACGAATTTATGCTATAATTATAAACTGCATATTTGCCATTAAATAAAATAGCACCTATAGGCCAGAATTTAAAATTAAATTTTTCGGTTTCATTGTGCTAATCTATCTCAAGTGTTTACAACAAAGTAAAGTAAATCCTAAATATATAGCAATACCTTGCAATTTGATAGTACAACCTTTGCTCAGTTAGTGAGCTATTTGTTAAAAGATATAAAGAAAAATATATTTATAAAAGAGTGTAAGGAAATTGGTCGTGACGCATGATAGACCACTAGCAAATGTTTTCCGTAATATATCTGGCGGATCATATCCACCAGTTGTAGAAACTTTTGAACGGGGCAAGACAATATTTTTCCCAGGAGACCCTGCAGAGCGTGTCTACGTCTTAATTAAAGGCGCAGTTAAGCTATCTAGGGTTTATGAAGCAGGAGACGAAATTACAGTAGCCCTACTTCGGGAAAATAGTGTATTTGGGGTACTATCCCTAATTACAGGTCATAAGTCTGACCGTTTTTACCATGCAGTGGCATTTACCCCAGTAGAGTTAATATCAGTCCCAATTGACCAGGTGGAGAAAGCTCTGAGAGAAGATCCAGAACTGTCAGTTATTTTATTGCGTGGACTATCATCTCGAATCTTACAAACAGAGATGATGATTGAGACATTGGCACACCGAGATATGGGTTCAAGACTGGTTAGCTTTTTGTTAATCCTTTGTCGAGATTTTGGAGTTCCTAGTAAAGAAGGGATTACAATAGACCTGAAGTTATCTCACCAAGCTATTGCAGAAGCAATTGGCTCAACAAGGGTGACGGTTACTCGTCTACTGGGAGACCTCCGGCAAGATAGTATGATATCCATTCATAAAAAGAAAATTACAGTACATAACCCAGTGGCTTTAAGTCAGCAATTTACCTGATTTATTAGGACATATAATAAATTTAAAAATACTGTTAAGGATAGACTCAAATCAAGCTATAAATTGAAACCTGTAACATAAAGTGTAGGTGTTCAAGCCCCAGTTCATACTCACAATCTCAAAATGGTAAACTGATAAAAAATATTATTTTCTCTGTAAACCTTAATTAATTAATAAGTACAACTCTTACTTAAGAGAAATCAGAGAAAATAATAGTAAATAAATTAAATAAATTACTGCCTATTTTCAGTTTAGGCCAATCTCCTGAGACAATCAATTAACTCAAGGAAATATTAAAATAACACAACTACCAGTAGCCCTTAATGACCGCCGGTATAACCTTAGTATTAGTAATTCTAGTTCTAGGCGGTGTAATAGCTACTATTAGCGATCGCCTAGGTACAAAGGTAGGCAAAGCTAGACTACGAATATTTCATCTTAGACCCCGTGATACTGCTGCTGTAGTTACTATAGTTACTGGCAGTATTCTTTCAGCTTTAACTTTAGCCATCTTATTTGCCACAAGCAAACCACTAAGAAAAGGCGTTTTTAGAATAGATGAAATTCAAACAAAACTTAATGAAACTCGCAAGGAAGTCACAAAAGCTGAATTTGAAACAACTCGTATTAAAAATGAATTAGAAAAAGCAAGATATGATTTAGAATTAGCTCTAACTCAGTTAAATCAAGTTAATCAGTCTTTGGGCAAAGCGCTAATTCAAAAAACTGAAACAGAAACCAAACTAAAAATAACTCTAGACCAATTAAATCAAGTTCAAACAGCAAAAGCTCGTACTCAAGAAGAACTAAAAAAAGTTCAAGCGGCAAAAGCAAAAACTGAAGCCCAACTTAACTTAACTCAGAATCAATTGAATAATATCATACAACAAAAAGAAGCCCTCAATCAAGAAATTGAACAGTTAGAAATAGAACGTCAACAACTACTAAGGAATTAGGTAGTCATGTATAGGTACTAATTTATTATGGATAGAGAAAATAGTTAAGGGAAGACCAAGAAATAAACCATCTGAATAGATATAATGAGTATTATATCCCTAGTTAGGTTATTCGTGGGGAAGATAATAATAAAAGATTTTAGGAGAATTGATAAATTGGAAGTGCCTTACAAATTGAATGTATCAGGAAATATAAAAAGGAGATAGGGAATAGGGAATAAGGAGGAATAAATCAAGACAACTATTTGTCACTTAAAAATATAGGAATATATGTACCGAATACTTCTCTATCTACCATTCAATCTGTTGAAGTTTTAAACCTTTTATAGCACTACGAATTCAGGTTAGGACAGTTAAATCATGGAACCCTTTAACAGTATACTGTTCCCTGTTCCCTATTCCCTATTCACGCTTCGCGTAGCGCTATATATTTTAGTAACTCGTATGTTCTCTTAATACTTAATTTTACAAACAGTCCCTTAAATGGGAATAGGCAATAAACAATTAATATCATGTCCGGTTGAATACTTATAATCTGTACTCTATATTAATGAAAACTACTTCAAAAATTATCAACATAAATTAGACAATATTAATCCGGCTACAAACAAACAATATTAATATGCAAAAATGATTTTAGGATTTGACCCCGGTCGTGATAAATGTGGAATTGCAATTATGGATAAAAATAGACAACTCCATTATCACCAAGTCGTAGAATCTGCAAAAATCACCACAACAATTACAAAACTAAATCAACAATTTGATATTAATTTAATTGTAATAGGTGACCAAACCACATCCAAAATCTGGGAACAACAACTCAAAAAGATTATCCCAGAAATAATACCAATAATAAAAATAGATGAACGCTATAGTAGCTTAGAAGCTCGCGATCGCTACTGGCAAATATATCCCCCTCAAGGATTTGTACGTCTAATTCCACCAGGAATGCGAATCCCTCCCAAACCAATAGATGATATTGTAGCCATTATTTTAATCGAAAGATATTTAAACAGTAAATCTATAATTTATTAATTCAATTTAATATAGCAATCCTAAATGATTTATGAAAAGTAGCCATACATGAAAATTTTTGGAAAATCAAAGGTTTGAGGATGTGTAACCAACTCAAACAAATATTTGATTAGAGTATACCATTTCTAGC